>RFJD01000231.1 GCA_003695015.1 Verrucomicrobiota bacterium
CCCGGGAAGGCGTTGTTTGGACGGAAGCGGAGCGGCGTCTGCGCGGGCTGAGCGAGCGTTACGGACTGGCCAGCCGCGCGATGGCGTTGGTGGCGGTGGTGAAGCGGCGCTCGGACCAGCCGGGCGGGATTCCCCAAACCGTGGTCGTGCCGGTGGGGATGCCCGAGGACGTGGAGTTCGGGGCGTACTTCCAAGCGGCGCAGCATCGCGTGGAACGCTGCGTCCGAGCGCCGGCGCCCCCGGACGCCGGGAGGATGATGGCCATGCCGCTCCCACCGCTGGAAACCGAGCCCGAAGGAGTCATGCGGTGCGCGTCCCCCGCTGCGGAGCCGCTCGTGGATGTCTTGGATGTGCTGATGGAACTGGCCGGGCGTCTGGAGCCGGATGGTGGCCTGCCGGGGCCGGACGAGGAGGGGCGCTGGTTGGCCTCGGCTATGCTGCTGGCCGCGCTGCTGGCGGTGCGTGATCAGGAGGGCGTGGGGGCGTTCGATCGCCACATCGAACGGCTGAAGACGTTCCTGGAAGCCTCGCCGGTCACGGCCGGTGATCCGCGGAAACGGGAGTGGCTCGACCGGCTCCTCGATGGCGACCAGCGTCCCTCCGTTCCCGAGGCGATCCTGGGGGAACTGGTCCGCGGCGGGACGGTGGCGCCGGCGAAGTTCTGGCGGGCCTTGGGCCGGTGAATTGCGGGCTGGCCTCCGGACGTCGCGGTTCTCCGCCGGCGGTCCGGCGTCAGGCGGTGGAGGACTGCGACGGCCGGATGGCCTCGACCACCGGCTGGCCGAGGTTTTGGCCGATGATCCGGACGGGCGTGCCCTCGGGGATCATTTCGCCCTGGGTGGTGACGTCGAGGATGTCCTCGCCGAAGCGTGCCTTGCCGCCGGGATGCAACGGCGAGATCGCCACGCCTTCCTGGCCGATGCGGGATTCGGCCTGGGCGGCCCGCTGCCGGGCGGAGACCACGCCGCTGGCATCCTGGCTGACGAGGACGTCGTAGAGCGGCGTGCGGGGCAGCCACTTGGCGACCACCGTCATCAACACCAGCAGACCGGCTCCGGCGATGGCCATGTCGCGGAGCGGCACGGTCAACTGGGGCAGGGTGGGCAGCACCGGCCCGCCGGGGTAGCGGTCCACCATGGCCATGAGCAGGCTCACCAGGATCAAGGCGATCCCCGCCACGCCGGGCAGGACGGTGCCCGGCGCCAGGAACAGCTCGGTGGCCAGCAAAGCCAGCCCGATCAGGAACAACACCGCCCATTCCCAACCGGAAAGCGCCGCGGTGTAGCCGCCAAGGAAATAGAGGGCAAAGCCGATGATGCCGACGATGCCGGGCAGGCCGAAGCCCGGGGTCTTGATCTCGAGGTACACGCCGGCCACGCCGATCAACAGCCACAACCAGCTCAGGCTGGTCAGCCAGGAGGCCAACTTCTCGGCGCCCGTGGGTTCGATGCGGGTCACCTCGGCATCGGCGTAACCGAGGCGGTCCAGCAGTTCGTCGAGCGACTCGACGGTGCCGGCGGAGAACAACGGCTTGGGCGGATCGCCATACTTCTTCTCCGCCTCCTGGTTGGTGAGGGTGAGGATCTGGCCCTTGGGGTTGATGACCTCGCCGTCGATGACCAGCTCGGTTTCCTTGTTGATCATGGCGTTCACCACCTCGGGGTTGTGGCCGTACTTCTGGGCATAGGCCCGCACCCGGGCGGCGAGGGCGGAGGTCATCTTGATCTCCATCGTGCTGGGCATTTCCTGCACGCCGGTGCCGCCGGGACCGACCATGATCGGTGCGGCGGCGCCGATGACGCTCTCGGGGGCCATGTAGATGGCCTCGGTGGAAACGGCGATGAAGACCCCGGCCGAGTAGGCCTTGCGGTTGACGTAGGTGACCTTGCGGCCCTCGAACTGGGCGAGGATGTCCATGATTTCGAGGGTGGCATCCACCGCGCCACCGTCGGTGTTCATGTCCAGCACGAGCAGATCCGCCTTGGCGGCGAGGGCTTCTTTGACCCCGCGTCGCACCAGATAGACCATGGGATCGAAGATGGCGTCGCGGATGGGCAGCACGTAAACCCGCCTGGGTTGGGCCGGCGCCTCGGCCGCATGGGCCGCGGACGGACCGCCCACGAGGGCTGCTGCCCACGCCAGCCAAAGAAGCAAGCGGGATGTCAACCGGGTCCTCATGGTGGGCAAGTTAGGCTGGCGTCCGGGACCGGGCAAGCAGGGGCCGGCCCGGCTGGAAGGGCGCGGGCCGATCAGGCCCGGACGGGGGCGGCGGACAGTTCGAGCATCCGCTCGATGGGGCGCCGGGCCCGCTCCATCAGTTCCGGATCCAGCTCGACGCGCGGTTCGAGCCGCTCCATGCAGGCGTGGAGCTTTTCGAGGGTGTTCATCTTCATGTAGCGGCACTCGTTGCAATTGCAGGTGTCGGTGGGCGCCGCGATGAACTCCTTGTCCGGACACTCCTTGCGGAGTCGGTGGAGGATGCCGCTTTCGGTGGCGATGATGATGGCCTTGGCGGGGGATTCCTTGCACCAACGGATCATGCGCTCGGTCGAGCAGACCTCGTCGGCCAGCATGCGGACGGCCTTGACGCACTCGGGGTGGGCCACCAGAGGGGCGTCCGGGTATTGCTGCCGGATCCGGAGGATGGCCTGGTGGGTCCACTCGACGTGGACGTGGCAACTGCCCTTCCACAGGGTCATGGGCCGGCCGGTCTTCTCCATCACCCAAGAGCCGAGGTTTTCGTCCGGGACGAACAGCAGGTCGCGATCTTTGGGGGCGGCCTCGACGATGCGGACGGCATTGCCGCTGGTGCAGATCACGTCGCTGAGGGCTTTGACCGCCGCGGAGCAGTTGATGTAGGCGATGGTGTAGAAATTCGGATTGGTCGCCTGGAACTTTGCCAGTTCCTCCGCCGGACAGCTTTCCTCCAGGGAGCAGCCGGCGTCCTTGTCGGGCAGGATGACCAGCTTGTCCGGGTTGAGGATTTTGGCGGTCTCGGCCATGAAATGGACGCCGCAGAAGACGATGACCTCCGCGTCGGTCCGGGCGGCTTGTTGGGCGAGCCCGAGGGAGTCGCCCACGTAGTCGGCGACGTCCTGGATTTCGGGGATCTGGTAGTTGTGCGCGAGGATGACGGCGTTGAGCTTGCGCTTCAGCTCGAGGATCTCGCGCGACAGCGCATCCAGATCGGCGGGCGGTTGAGCCGGCCGGGTCGGGAAGCGATCGACGCCTTCGGGCAAATGGACGGTGGCCTCTGCCATGGCGGGAATATAGGGCCGGCGGGCGGCGGAGGAAAGCCGCCGGCCGCGGCCGGCCGGGGACTTTCGGCGCGGGGAGAGCTTGCGGATGCCCGGAAAAGAAAAACGGGGCGGTCGAACGCCGCCCCGTGAATCGGTGTTTCCCCCAAGCCGGTCAGGCCACTTGGTAGGTGCAGAGGATCTTCATGTACTGGGCGCGCTCGAACGCGCCGGGATCGGCCACCTTGGCCTGGCTGAGGGAACCGCGGGCTTGGTCGAGCGACTCGTATTCGTGTTGTTCGAGCCACTGGACCATTTCCCGTTCGATGACGCGCAGTTGTTCCATGCCCTTCCGGAGGAGGACGGAGCAGAGCATGGTGACGTCCGCGCCGGCCATGACCATCTTGAGGGCGTCGTAGGCGGTGTGGATGCCGCTGGTGGCGGCAAGGCTGGCGCGGACGCGGTCGCGAAGGATGGCAATCCACCGCAGGGGCAGGCGTCGGGCCTGGGGGGTGCTCAGCAGGATGCTGTGCTCGATCTCGAGTTGTTCGAGGTCGATGTCCGGCTGGTAAAAGCGGTTGAAGAGCACCAGGGCATCGGCGCCGGCCTCATCCAGCTTCTTCGCCATACGGGCCATGTTGGTGAAGAACGGGCTGAGCTTGACCGCGACGGGGATGCGGACGGCGCTTTTGACGGACTGGAGGATGTCGAGATAGACCTGCTCGACTTGGTCCGCCGTGAGCTCCGGGTCGGTGGGGATGTAGTAGATGTTGAGCTCGAGAGCGTCGGCCCCGGCAGATTCGATCTGGCGGGCGTAGTCCGTCCAGCCACCGGGGGAGGCGCCGTTGAGGCTGGCGATGACCGGGATGCTCAACGCCTCCTTGGCCGAGCGGATGAGGTCCAGGTAGTCCTCGGCCCCGACGCGGAACTCACCCAGGTCGGGGAAGTAGGAGGTGGCTTCGGCGGAGACCTCGGTGGCCTGGTCCAAGGCCAGGTTCAGATCCTCGCTTTCGCGGCGGAGTTGTTCCTCGAAGACCGAGGGGAGCACGACGGCGCCGGCGCCGGCGTCCTCGGCGCGTTTGAGCTGGTCGAGCTCGCGGGTGAGGGGCGAGGCGGAGGGCACCAGCGGACTCCGCAGTTTCATGCCCATGTAGGTGCTGGTCAGATCCATGGCTATCTTTCTGGCAAACGGGTTGTGAGGTGAAGAGGGAGGCGGGGACCGGCCCGGCGGCCGGCCCCCGCCGGAGGGAACTCAGGCGGTGACGTTCTGTTCCTGCGGGACTTCGTTGCGGACGAAGGCGGCCAGGTGGTTGTAGTAGCGCCAGCGGACGGCGATGTCGTGCTGGGCTTCCTCGAAGAGGCGTTGGGCCTCCTGCGGCCGGGCCTTGGCCAGCATGCGGAAGCGGTTTTCGGACAGTAGGTAGTCCTGGACCTTGATCCGGGCGGGCGTCGAATCCAGTTGGAGCGGATTGAGTCCCTGGGCCGCCCGACGCGGGTCGTAGCGGTACAGGAGCCACTGGCCGCTGTTGACCGCCGCCTTTTGCTGGCGGGCGCCGGCGGCCATGTTGATGCCGTGGGCGATGCAGTGGGCGTAGGCGATGATGAGGGAGGGCCCGTCGTACGACTCGGCTTCGAGGAAGGCCTTGAGGGTGTGTTCGTCCTTGGCGCCCATGGCCACGCTGGCCACATAGACCGTGCCGTAACTCATGGCAATCAACCCCAGGTCCTTCTTGCTGGTGCGCTTGCCGGAGGCGGCGAACTTGGCCACCGCGCCGCGCGGGGTGGCTTTCGAGGACTGGCCGCCGGTGTTCGAGTACACCTCGGTGTCCAGCACCAGCACGTTGACGTTGCGGCCGCTGGCCAGGACGTGATCCAAGCCGCCGTAGCCGATGTCGTATGCCCAGCCGTCGCCGCCGACGATCCAGACGCTGCGTTTGACGAGGCTGTCGGCCACTGAGAGCAGCATCCTGGCCTCGGGGCAATCGACGCCGGCGAGTTTCTCCTTGAGGGCGGCGACGCGGCGGCGTTGCTCGGCAATGCCGGCCTCGGTGGATTGGTCGGCGTTGAGCAGGCCATCGACGAGGTCCTCGCCGATCTTGGCGGCGTTTTTCTTGAGGAGCTCGCGGGCCAGCTCGTTCTGCTTGTCGAGCGAGACCCGGAAGCCCAGGCCGAACTCGGCGTTGTCCTCGAAGAGGGAGTTGCACCAGCTCGGTCCGCGACCGGTGGCGTCCTGGCAGTAGGGGGTGGTGGGAAGGTTGCCGCCGTAGATCGAGCTGCAGCCGGTGGCGTTGGCGATGACGGCCCGGTCACCGAAGAGCTGGGTGAGCATCTTGATGTACGGGGTCTCGCCGCAGCCGGCGCAGGCGCCGGAGAACTCGAACAGCGGGCGCAGGACCTGCTGCTGGCGGAGCTGGTGGAGTTTGACCTGGGTCCGGTCCATCTCCGGCAGGGTGAGGAAGTAGGCCCAGTTGCGGCGTTCCTGTTCCCGAAGCGGGGCCTGCGGCTGCATGTTGATGGCCTTCAGGCGCGGCTCGGCCTTGTTCTTGGCCGGGCAGACGTCCACGCAAAGGGCGCAGCCGGTGCAGTCCTCGGCCGCCACCTGCAGGGTGAACAGCTTGCCCTTCCAGTCCGGATTCCGGGCGGGGGCCGTCTTGAAGGTTTCGGGGGCGCCGTTGAGGACCTCCGGGTCGAACACCTTCATCCGGATGGTGGCGTGCGGGCAGATGGCCACGCACTTGGCGCACTGGATGCAGGTCTTCTCGTCCCAGACCGGGATTTCAAGGGCGAGGTTCCGCTTCTCGTACTGGGCGGTGGCGGTGGGGAAGGTGCCGTCCGGCGCGAAGGCGCTCACCGGCAGTTCGTCGCCCTTCCCGGCGATGATGGTGCCCAACACGTTCTGGACATATTCGGGGGCATCCGGGGACACCGGCGGCAGGAAGTCCTGCGAGCTGGTCACTTGGTCGGGGACCTTGACCTCGTGGAGGTGCTCCAAGGTCTGCTCGACCGCGGCGATGTTCTTCTGGACGATGTCCTCGCCCTTGCGGCCGTAGGTCTTCTTGATGGCCTTCTTGATTTGCTCGATGGCTTCGTCCCGCGGCAGAACCCCGGCCAGGGCGAAGAAGCAGGTCTGCATGATGGTGTTGATGCGGCCGCCCATGCCGGTGTTGCGGGCCACCGAGGTGGCGTCGATGACGTAGAACTTCGCCTTCTTGCGGATGAGGCCCTCCTGGATCGGACGGGGCAGGGTGTCCCAGACCTTGTCCGGCCCGTGGGGGGTGTTGAGCAGGAAGGTGCCGCCTTCGACGAGGTTCTCGACCATGTTGTAGCGCTCGAGGAAGACCGGCTGGTGGCAGGCCACGAACTGGGCCCGGCTGATGAGGTAGGTGGAGCGGATGGGTTTGGGCCCGAAGCGCAGGTGGGAGATGGTCATCGAGCCGGACTTCTTCGAGTCGTACACGAAGTAGCCCTGGGCGTAGTTGTCGGTTTCCTCGCCGATGATCTTGATCGAGTTCTTGTTGGCCCCGACGGTGCCGTCCGATCCCAGACCGTAGAAGAGGCAGCGCACCACCTCCTCCGACTCGGTCGAGAAGGAGGGATCATACGGGAGGCTCGTCTGGGTGACGTCGTCAGTGATGCCGACGGTGAAGTGGTGTTTGGGTTGCGGGGCGGCGAGGTTGTCGAAGACCGCCTTCACCATGGCGGGGGTGAATTCCTTGGAGGAGAGGCCATAGCGGCCGGCCACGACCTTGGGCATGGTCTGGAGGCGGCCCCAGCCGTTGGCGAGACCCTCGTTGAGGGCGGCCACCACGTCGAGGTAGAGCGGTTCACCGGCGCTGCCGGGTTCCTTGGTGCGGTCCAGCACGGCGATCGCCTTGACGCTGGCCGGCAGGGCTTCGATGAAGGCCTTGGCAGCGAATGGCCGGTAGAGCCGGACCTTGAGGACGCCGACCTTCTCACCTTGGGCGGTGAGGTATTCGACCGTTTCGTGGGCGGTTTCGCAACCGGAGCCCATGAGCACGATCACCCGCTCCGCGTCGTCGGCCCCGACGTAGTCGAAGAGGTGATACTGCCGGCCGGTCAGTTCCGCGAACCGGTCCATGACCTGCTGCACGATCTCGGGGCACTTCAGGTAGAACGGGTTGCAGGCCTCGCGGGCTTGGAAAAAGACGTCCGGGTTCTGAGCCGAGCCGCGCAGTTTGGGGCGGTCCGGCGAAAGGGCCCGCTCGCGGTGGGCGAGCACCAGCTCGTCCCGGATCATCGCCCGCATTTGCTCCTCGCTGAGCATTTCGATGCGCTGGACCTCGTGGGAGGTGCGGAAGCCGTCGAAGAAGTGCAGGAAGGGCACGCGCGATTCGAGGGTGGCGGCTTGGGCGATGAGCGCGTTGTCGTGGGCTTCCTGCACGGAGGCGGAGGCCAGCATGGCGAAGCCGGTGGAACGGGCGGCCATGACGTCGCTGTGATCGCCGAAGATCGACAGGGCGTGGGTGGCCACCGTCCGGGCCGAGATGTGGAAGACCGTCGGGGTCAGTTCCCCGGCGATCTTGAACATGTTGGGGATCTTGAGCAGCAGACCCTGGGAGGCGGTGAAGGTGGTGGTCAGGGCGCCCGTTTGGAGGGCTCCGTGCACGGCGCCGGCTGCGCCGCCTTCACTCTGCATTTCGACCACGTGGGGGACGGTGCCCCAGAGATTGGGAATGCCTTCGGCGGCCCATTGGTCGCACCACTCCCCCATGGGCGAGGAAGGGGTGATGGGGTAGATGCCCATGACTTCATTGCAGCGGTAGGCGACATGGGCGACCGCCTCGTTGCCGTCGAGAGTTCGGAAGATCTTCATCGTTTTCGAGTCACGTGAATGGGAGAGCTGGGAGGCTCCCCCGGGTCCGACGTTGCACACGCAGGTCAGGCGGCCCGGCCGGCAGGAAGCGATCCCGGCCGAGCGCAGGGAAAGTATGGAGTGGCTGGGGAGGGCCATCTTATCCGGCGTTGGCCGAGGCTTCCCATTTCTTGCCGGAGGAAGTGTTTTGGGGGGAGGGGGATGCGTGGGAGGTGGGTGGGGC
>RFJD01000037.1 GCA_003695015.1 Verrucomicrobiota bacterium
CGGGCCAGGCGGGCTTCGTTGACCGCGCTGGCGGTGGCCCCGAAGAGGTACTCGCGGACGACGGGAAACGTGCGCCACATGGCGAAGCCCTTCAGCGCCAGCAACACCCGGCAGCCGGTGCGGTCGATGACCGACCGGATGATGCGGAGGTTGTGGCGCAGGACGGCTTCGTCAACGACGTAGCACGGGCTGGGAACGGCGTGGGGATCGAGCGCGATGGTCGGCCGCATGTTCAACAGGGAGTTCTTCCAGACGCCACGGCAGTCCCATCGGGCCGATGGCGTCCATGAAGGGGTCGGGATCCAATTCTTCCGGCGTCCATGCGCCCGGCCGCGACCAGGCGCCTTCCAGGATCAACCGGGCGGCCAGGGCGGCCGGTACGCCGGTGGTGTAGGAAATGGCTTGGGAACCGACCTCCCGGTAGGCGGCCTCGTGGGAGCAGACGTTGGCGATGCGCACGCGCCGGCGGCGGCCGCGATGCAGGCCCTCGATCACGCAGGCGATGGAGGTTTTGCCGGTGGTGCGGCTGCCGAGACCGGCCGGATTGGGCAGCACCTGCTTCAGAAAGCGCAACGGGATGACCTGAACGCCGTTGTACTCGACCGGCTTGATCTCGGTCAGACCAAGGTTCCGGAGCACGCGAACGTGGGTCAGGTAGGACTCGTTGAAGGTCATCCAGAACCGCACGTTGCGGACGCCCGGGATGTTTTCCTGGATGGAAAGCACCTCCTCGTGGGCCATGAGGTAGGCCCGGCGACGACCGACTTCCGGAAAGTCGAACTCCCGGCTGATGGTCAGGGCCGGTGCGGTGTGCCAGCGGCCGTCCTCGAAATAGGGCACGTCGCACAGGACCTCCCGGAGGTTGGTTTCGGGGTCGAAGTTGGTGGCGAAGGGCAGCCCGTTCGAGCCGGCGTTGCAATCGATGATGTCGATCGTCTCGATCTGGTCGAACAGATGCTTCTGCGCGTAGGCGCAATAGACGTTCACCACGCCCGGATCGAAACCGATGCTGAGCAACCCCGTCACCCCCGCCTCCTGGAACCGCGGCCCAAAAGCCTTCTGGGGGCCGTAGTCATAGACCGTGTCGTCCAGCTCGTCGTGCATGGAAGTGTCCACGTAATGGACGCCGCAGCGGGCGCAAGCCTCCATGATGGGGAGGTTTTGGTAGGGCAGGGCGACGTTGATGACCAACCGCGCCCCGAAAGAGCGGATCAACCGCTCGACCGCGGCCGGGTCATCGGCATCGACCGCCGCGGTGCGGATCGGTCTTTCGCAGGCAGCCGCAATCGCCTCGCACTTGGCGAGCGTGCGGCTGGCGAGCATCACCTCGGAAAAAACCTCCGGCAATCGGGCGCACTTGTGGGTGACCACGCGCCCGACGCCCCCGGCACCAATGATCAAGACCTTGCTCATCGTTTCAGCAACGGTTTGCCCCCGACGCCGGGCCGGCGGCAGAGGGGCATGTTGCCCCAACCCCGGAGGGGGGGCAAGCGTTGGGGGGGCTCCGGTGTTTGCCGCGGTCCGGCCCGATGACGCCGGCACGGTCCGGCCGGCGGCGGTTCAACGCCCGGCTTTCCGCCGGCAGAGTTCGTCCATCAACTCGGCGAACCCCTGGCCGATGCGCGCCATGATCCGGGCCGAGCCGAGGTAGTGGAACTCCGCGTTCGACACGCTGGTCCGGAGCAGCTTGAGCTCCCGGGGCGTGAATTCCGCGGCGTACAGGGCGTCGATTTCCTGTCGGGCTTCCTCGCGGGTCTTGCGTCCGTCTTTGACCGCTTGGTTGATGGCGTCGATGCGGGGCTTGAGGGCGCGCTCCCGCCGGCGCAACGCGCTGACCTCCTGATCCCAATATCGCTCGGTCAACAGGGCGGCCACGGTGCCGGCGAACTCCGGCATCGAGGCCGGGGCCGCCATGGCGTCACGGAAGTTCTGGTGAACCGCCCGATAGCGCTGTTGCTCCGGCGGGTAATCGGCGGTGGGACCTCCCACGCCGAGCACGCCGATGACAAAAGGCAGATCCGGCACGCCCAGCTCGGCCCGCACGTCGCGGATGAACTGGGCCAGCAACCGGCTGTAGAGCGCGTAGCCGCCCGGTTGGTCGCGATGAGGGTAGGTGCCGCGATCCACCATGTCGTTCCATCCCTGGAACCAGACGAAGCCGGCTACTTCATAGCCGGCGGCGGGATCGTAAGCGGGGCAGACCCGGGCCGGATCGGCCAGGACGTTCCGGACGTGCTCCATCATGAGCCGGTAATAACGGCCGGTGGCCTTGGCTTTTTCGGCCTTCAGGGCCTCGATGTCCTTCCCCTGCCGGCGGAACTGCTCGAGCTGGGTCTCGTTGAACTCGTAGGGGCCGGCGCCGGGCGGCCGGAAGTCGGTGTTCAAGCTCTTGCCGCCCCAAGCGGTCTTGATGATGAGAATGGGGTTCGGCAACCGCTTTTCCATCTCGATGCCGAAGGTGAATTCCGGTCCGATCTTGGGCCCGCGGGCCTTGGCTCCGAAACCGGCCGTCAGCCGGCCGGTCATTTCCTCTTCGGCGCAGCCGATGCAGGTGATCCAAACCCGCTCGCACACCTTGGGTTGGCCGTCCGGCCCGACCATTTCCTTCAGCAGGGGCGCGGTTTCCGGACTGAGGGCCATGGCCTCGAAGGTGCGCACGTGCGCATGGCCCTGCATGTTCGATTGCCCGGCCAGAATGAAGACCTTGAGCTTTCGCGGATTGTCCTCGGCACGAGCGGCAGGCGAAACGACCGTGACCGCGGCGGCCCAACCCACACAGATCAGGGGAATGAGATGGCGATGTCGCATGGCTTTTTCCGCTTGGTTCACCGGCAGCCGACCACCCGGGGGCCGGGCAGCCGGGCTGGCGGTTGAGATGTTCTGAACCGGCAGCATGCCGCGCCGTTCCCGGATGCGCCAACCGAAAACCGTGGCGGTCGCGGCCGCAGCGATCCCCGGGCCGGGCGGAAACCCTCCGGGAACCCGCCGGGCCACCGGCGTGGAGCCGTCCCCGCAAGGGAGGATTGTTGCCGGGGGGCGCGCTTGTTAGCCTCGGGCTCGGAGACAGCAGCAATGACCAAGCGGACGAAGCGCGAGATTCTGGACCTGTATTTCCTGGAGGCGCGGAGCAAGTTGATCGACTTGGCGGCCTTCTTGGACCGCGTGGACCGGGCGGAGGGCGAGGCGGATTTCCGGCTCGAAGCGTTCCGGGGCGCGTTGCGCCAACTGGCGGATGACCTCGAGCCGGGGCGGGCGGCGCGGATCCTGATGGCCTTCAGCGACCCGACGACCGAGCCGGTCGCGCAAGCGCCGGGGCAGGGGGCCATCGGCGCCTGGCGGCCCGCGGC
>RFJD01000232.1 GCA_003695015.1 Verrucomicrobiota bacterium
TATTGACCAATCTCACCTACGTCGCTGATGGGCACGGGAGGGGTTGGTATCCGGATCCTGCCTTCGTTCCTTCGTTGACCGATGCCGGGAGCCGGCCGGCAAGTGTGGCCGGTGTCTGGGATTACAGTATTCAAACCACCGGGGTCATCGAGGGTCATACGACGGTCGATCTTGGTTACCACCATGCCCCTTGGCAACAAGACCCCCAGTTCTGGACGAGTAACACCCTGTGTGGAACGAGCATCAGTGCAGCCCAGTTGGCCGAGTCAATCATGGGGCCAGGCTTCGCGATAAGTAACGCCTACTTCTCTGCCGATCCATATCCAACAGATGCGGCGTATGGTTACTTTGGCGGAGGGTACGATGCCCGATTGCCCATTGAGCGCGGTATCCTGTTGGCGACCGGGCCAATTACCAACGCCCTGCCTCCCAACGACGATGATGGGAGCAACGCATTGGGCATCAGTAATCTAGGGATGTGGAATGACCTAGATGTGGACACAATAATTGGTGGAACTGACGTGACTTACGATGCTACAGCTTTTCTTTTTGATGTCCAACCGATTCAGAACTCGGTCGTGCACTTCACTTTCTTTTTCGCATCCGAAGAATATCCAGAGTGGGTGGATGACGGGTTTGACGATGCTATCGCGATACTTGTCTGGCAGGACGGCGGTGCGATGAACAACATCTGCCATGTTCCGGGCACGGAGGAAACCGTGGGCGTAGGAACGGTACATGTGGGAAAAAACGCGACGTTTTATGAATCCAACGAAGCACCGCCAACAATGGGCGTTCAATACGACGCCCTGACCACTGGGCAGCTTTCGTCACGCGTATTCCGTACGGACCCGGTTGTGATGACTAAGAACCAAGTCTGGCATTTCAAGATTGTGATTGGAGACTACCGGGATGCCGTTCGAGACTCAGCAGTCTTTTTGGAAGCGCACGTGGAACCATGTCAGTGAATGACGACCGACAAAGCGGGAAAGGAAGGTGGAGGATGATTACGCCCAAGTGGATGGTAGCGCTGCTGATCGCCAGTGCCGGGTTGGCGCTGAATGCGAGTGCGCAGGGTATCACTCCCTTGTCCAACATCGACTCGGCCGTCACCGGTTCGCTGGCGGTGGCCAGCGATTCGATGTGGGGATTTATCTTTCGGACTGGTGACGACGCATGGGGCTACAGGCTGGAGCAAGTGGCCATACGCATGGCCCCGCCGGAGGGGCAGGTATCGGGACTGACCGCCTGGCTTTATGAAGGCGGTCCGAACCCGGCAATGAGGCGACGGGTCATTCCCTTGGGCGGGCCCGTGGGGGAGAGCGACGGGGTGGTTTACTTCGCACGCGAAGGGGTCGTGCTGGCTGGCGGAACGGGACACTCCTTTGTTTTGACGGCCGATCAGCCATTGAGCGAGGGGGCTTACCAGTGGACGATGGGAACCGGCCTGCTAGGAGATGGGGGTTGGCAAACGCGGACACGGTGGCACTCCGAGGACGGAATCCAATGGCGTTCTGAGAACTCGGACCTTCCCAACATGCCGCATTTTGCCATCACGGTGACGCCGGTTCCGGAGCCTTCCACTTTGGCCCTGCTGGCGTTGGGTGGCTGGTGGTTTTGGCTGCGAAGGCGGCAGTGGCGGCGCAAGGGCGGTTGAGGATGTTGACGGGCTGGCGGGTGTTGAAGGCCGGCTGCCCGCAGCCGGCGGAGGGTGGTTGGATGCGGGGGGGCAGTTGCCGGCCTCGTGACCTCGGCGGCCACGGGGGCGTGTAGCCGCCGAGGTGAGGAGTCGGGGGGTGAGGCGACAAGTTGAAGGGTTGAAGAGGGATGGGTTGAAGAGGGTTTCGACGCAGGTTGGGTGTGGTGGTGCAGGCATCCTGCCTGCCCTCACGCGGCGCGCGGAGCGGCCGGCAACAGGCCTACGCGGGCTCGGGGACCCAAGCTTGCAGGGCGTGCGGGTGGGGTGCCTTCGACCCGACGGCCATTCAGCCGAGAAATGCCAGCAGGCGGTCCAGTTCTTCGTCCGTGTTGTAGAAATGAGGTGAGAGCCGGATCCAGCGGCCCGCGCCGGGCATGGTCCGCAGGGAAACGACGAAGCCGGCAGCGGTCAACCGTTGGTGGAGCGACTCGGGTGTTTCGTTCCGCGGCCGAAAGCTGACGATGGCGCTGGCGTGCGTCTCGGGGGCGTCGGGCAGGAGGAGTTCCATGCCCCGCTCATGCAGGCCGGCGATCAGGCGGCGCCGTTTGCGGAGCAGCTCGACGGCGATGGCGTCGAGGCCCACCTCCAGCAGCAGCTCGAGGGCGGCGCGCAATCCCACCAGGCCGACCACGTTGGCCGTGCCGGGTTCATAGCGGCGGGCGTCGGAGCGGAGGTCCAATTGATCGAGGGCGACGAAGTCCGGGCACCGGACGTTGTGCCAGCCCAGCAGGACGGGCCGCAGATCCTCTTGGACCTCGCGGCGGACGTAAAACACGCCGGCGCCACCGGGGCCCAGCAACCACTTGTGGGCGTCGGCGGCCAGGAAGTCCACGTGAGCCAGCGGCGTGGGGAAGGCGCCCAACGTCTGGATGCCGTCCACGCAGAACCAGACGCCCCGGGCGTGCAGCTCGCGCCCGATGGCGTCGATGTCCGGCCGCCAACCGGTGACGAAGTGGCAGGAGGCCAGACTGACCAGGCGGGTTCGTTCGTCCACCTGGGCAAGGACCTCCTCCGCCGTGACGCAGCCCGGTCGCGAAGAACGGAGGTAACGCACCTCGACCCCGCGCCGTCGCAGCCCGAGCCACGGGTAAACGTTGCTGGGATAATCCTCGCGGCAGACCAGCACGTTGTCGCCGGCGTTGAAGGGGAGCCCTTCGGCCACGAGGCTCAGGCCGGTCGAGGTGGGGCCCAACAGGGCGACTTCCGCGGGCTCGACGCCCAGCAGGCGCGCCGCCAAGGCGCGTGTTTCCCGGAAAAACCCCTCGCCCAGCACCGCCTCCTGGTCGTCGCGGCAGGCGGCGTCGAGGTGGTTCTGCATCCGCCGCCGCACCCGGTCGGGCAGAGGGGCCACGGCGGCGTGGGCCAGGAAAACGCGTTCGGCCGCGACGGGAAACTCCCGGCGGCGGAGGGATTCATCCTGCAGCAAGCGATCGAGTTCCATGGCGGTGAAGGGGGGAGGCGTCAGCGTGGTCGGAACCGGAGCGTTCGCATCATCGGCTGTCGGATGGCGGACGCGCGGCCCGCTCAAAGTCCGGGAGGTTCCAAAATCACCCCCGCGAGAACGGGCGTTCCCTCCTCCGGGGTGACGGTGAGTTCGAGGCGCCCGGCGGCGTCGAGGGTCGCCGTTGTTTGCCAGAGCCGGAGCCGGGCCGGTTCACCAAGGCGGGTGGTCCACGCCAACCGGCCGGTCGTGCCTGAAGCCCGGGCGTCCGCCGGCCGGCCGGCCAACGGTCGCCAGTGCTCCCCGTCATCAGACACCTCCAGGCTGAAGTCCATCTTGCGGCGATCCCCTTGGTACCAGTCGAAGGCCAGTTGCCTCAGCTTCACCGGCTGTTTGAACTGGAAGGCCAGCCAATGGTCCCGGCCGTTGATGGCCCAGCGGGTGGCGGGATTGCCGTCGGCGGCGTGCGCGGCCGGGTAGCCTTCGACCGCTCCGCTGGCGGTGGCTTCGGCGATCAGTCCGGCGGCCGGCCGGCCGTTGACGCGCAGCTCGCAGAGGCTGTTCCAGTCGTTTTCGGAGTTGCCGCGGCAACGCAGCCGGAGCCGGCGAGCGGTCACCGGCGCGAACTCGAGCACTTCCGCGGCGGTGGCGGGAGCACAGGCCATCCGCACCGCCGTCCGGGCCTCCCGGTTTGTGGGCGGGCTCAGGAAAAGCAGCGACAACCGGTGTTCCCCGGCCACCAGGTGATCTGCCCGCACCGAGCCCAGGTCGCGCCCGAGGTTCGGCGCCAAGGTGAGCTTCAGCGGCCGATCCAAGCGCACCCCGTCGCGCCCGACCTCGGCCCACACCGGAGGCGCATCTTCGGGGAGCCGGAGTCCGCTCGCGGCCGGGACTTGGACCACGGGCAAACCGGTCTCGCGTTCGCCGCGGCATTCCCAGAAATCGCGGGCCGGCCCGACATGGAAGGTGAACCGCCCCGGACTTTGGGCCAGCGGATCATGCTGGGTGGGACGGAAGTTGATCCGGACCGGCTCCATCCCGAGCGCCTGCCGCAGGCGCAGCAGGTGCGGCAGCCAGCGCAGGTTCAGGCTCACGACCAACCCTTGTTCGCCGCGGGTGATCCCGCCCCGGGAACTGAACACCGCGAATTGACGGATGACCTCCTCCGGCCGGCATGCCGCCATCAGCCGGCGGGCCTCCTCGAGATCGCCCCTGCCGTAGGCCGCCAACGCCTGCTGGTAGCGATCCTGGGTTTCGTGGAAACCGGCGATGAACTCCTCCAGCCCGCGGAACCAAGCCAGCCGTTCGCGGGCCTCGGGCGTGAGGGAAGCGGGTTCGACCCGGGCCAGCATCGCCAGCCGTTGACGGCAGCCGGCCACCACGGCCGCCACGTTGGTCAGCGGCCGGTCGATGAACCAATCGCTCGTCTCGCGCCCGAACATGGGCGCCTCCCGCATCCAAGCCTCGAGATACGCGGCCAGCTCGGTGGCAGCGGCCGGACCGAACCATTCCCTCGCCGCGGCGGCGCAGGTTTCGGCGAGCGGCCGGTTCGCCGTCGCGGCGTGAACCTGCTCCGACAGGCTCCGGAAGAACAGCTCCAACGGCCGGGTGGTCCAGTGGATGATCCCGAACCCGCCGGCGTTGACCGCGCGCAGCCGGTCCAGGAACCGCGGGATGGGCCGGTACGGGCGGCCCACGTAGGCGCCGTCGTCATGCTGCGCCCACATGACCGGGATCAGCTCGCGCCGCGCCCCCACCGCGCGCAAGGTTTCCCGCGCGCCTTCATCCAGCAGGATGGGGCGGCCGTGCAGGATGGCGTAGTCCAGGCCGATGAACTTCACCTCCGGCGGGAAGAACCGGTCGGCGGCGGGCAGGAAGCTGAAGCCCCAGGTGCCCAGGCCCAGCTCGATGTCCGGCCGGCCCAGCTCGTCCAAGGCCCGGCGGAAGGCCCGGGTCACCCGGTTGAGGGCAAACAGGTTCGGCGCGCGCCAAGCCCGGGCGAGTCCGGGATCCTGTGCCGTCGCCGCGGCGAACTCGGCTTGCCACTCCGCCGGCATTTCCCCGGCGGCAAACTCCATCCAAGGCGTGAGCCCGATGCGGAACCACACGACCAGACACCCCACGTCCGGATACGCCTTCACCAACGCCGCCGCTTGGGCCCGGTAATAGGCGAAGCCCTCCGGCGTGTCCGGATTGGCCAGCCAGAATCGACCTCCCTGCGGGCCTCCCGCCTTCACCGGGAACCGCGCCCGCTGCGGCAAGCTGCGGATCAGTTCCTGCGGGTTGGCCGAAACGGTGTCCACGTCCAAGGCGAAGTACACCTTCATGCCCTGCCGGCGCGCCTCGGCGAAGACGCGTCGCATCAGGGCCCGGGCGGCCTCGACGCGTTTGGCCTCCGGGACCATGGCAGCCTTGGCGCCGAACACCGGCCCGTCGAACACCTCGCCGCCCCACAACCGCCGGACGTCGTTCACATGCATGGTGGACCAGTCCCGGCCCCGCACGGTGGTGCTCAGGTAGCCGACCGGTTTGAGGCGGCCGTTGAACTCGAACTGGAACATCGGGTTGTTGCCATAGGCGTGGACCATCACCGCGTTGTAATCCAAGGCCCGGGCGTCCCGGATCCAGCGCGCCCAGTCGGAGAAGTTCCAGGTCGAGCAGCCGCTGAGGAAGTTGTGCCAGTTGAACACGATCCGTTCCGGGACGAGCGGCGGGTTGGCGGCAGCGGCGGACGGGTTCGGGGAGGAACGGTTCGCTTCCGCGGCCCGGCCCGGCGGAAGAAGCAGGAAGCACCAGGCGAGCCCGACAATGCAGTGCCGCCAAGAGCGTCCGCGGCGGGGATTTGGCCCCGTGGGCGAACGTTCTGCGGCGGTCGTTCGAAGCATCATGGCGCGGCGTGACATGCGGGCGTCAGCTTAGGGCGACGGTGCGGCGAAGCCAATGCGGAGACGCGCTTGGGGATGGCTTGGGCCTCGCTTGCCGCGCGAAAACAAAAGACGCCCGTGGAGGGCGTCCGGTCTGAAGGCAGCGGAATTGCGGAGGGGCGATCCGCGGGCCGGGCCGAGTCAACCGGCCAGCGCGGCGTCGATGGCCTTCTTCAGTTCGGGCTTGGGTTTCACGCCCACCATGGCCTCCACCACCTGCCCGTTCTTGAAGATCATGAGCGTGGGGACGCCGGTGATGCGGTATTGCTGGGCCAGTTGGCCGTTTTGGTCCACGTCCACCTTGCCGACCTTGATGCGGCCTTTGTACTCGGCGGCCAGCTCGTCGATGAGCGGGGCGATCATGCGGCAGGGGCCGCACCATGTGGCCCAGAAATCGACCAGCACGGGCACGTCGGATTGGAGGACTTCGGTTTGGAAGTTGGACTCGTCGAGGGTCAGGACGTCAGGGGATGCCATAAGCGAAACGGGAATCGATCGGGTGGTTGTGGTTGGCGGCCGGTGCGGGCCGGAGATGGACCTTTGGCGACTACAGCAACAGATAGATCCGGACGACCGCGAGGATGGCCAGGACGGCGGCGGCGATGGCCAGGCCGTTGTCCAGCGGGCCCAAGGCCGCGGCCGCCGGGGCGGCGGCCCGGGCGGGGGCGCGGCGCTGGGGCTTGGCGGGCGCGGCGGCCGCCGCGGGAGCAGCAGCCGGCGCGGCAGCCGGTTTTTGGGCGGCGGGCTTGGCCGCGGCCGGCGCGGCGGCGGCAGGCTGGGCCGCCGGTTTGGCGGCCGGCGCCGCGGCAGCGGGCTTGGTCGCACCCGAGGGGCGCGGGATCTTGATGGTGGGCGCGGCCGTCGGTTTCGGCGGGAGAGTGATCCGCACCGTCTCCTTCTTGGGCTGGACCTTGCCGGCTTCGGCCGGCTTCTGAGGAGGTTGCGCGCCGGGCGGTGTCTGGTTGGATTGCTCGTCTGCCATAGTTCGCGGGCCTCACGGTAGGTTTGCGTGACGCATCGTGTCAAACCCGAATCGGAGCAGGAATCGGGCCGTTTCGACGGCGAAGCGGCCTCAGGGCGAGGAAGCGGGGGCGACGCCCCAGCGGGCAGCGACCTGATCGAGCCACCGCCGTTCGGTGGGGAACAGCAGGCTGCGATCCACCCGGGGCAGCCAAGCCCGCACGCCGTCGGCGTCCTTCCGGGCGACGGCGATTTCGAGTCGGGCCAGCACGTAGCTGATGCGTTCTTCGGGCGTGAGGCGGTCGGGTTGAAGCGGCTCGAGCAAGGCGTCGGCTTCGTCGGTCCGGCCGTTCATGGCCAGGGCGAGGGCGTGGTTGAGGATGCGTCCCGGCGCGGTGGGCGCGCCCTGCCAGACCTGAAAGGTGTATCGCAACGCCTCGGCAAGACGTTCGCGACGGGCGAGGAGGGCGGCGGCGTAGTTGAACTGGACGGCGGTGGATTCGGGTTGCAGCTCGAGCAGCCGGGAGGCCGCCTCCAGCAGGGCGTCCTCGTCCTCGCGGAGGGTGAGGGTGACGTTCCAGCGGTTTTCCCAGTAGCGGGGCAGCAGGTGGAGGCGGGAGGGCAGCCGGCGCAGGAGTTGGTCGGCCTCGCGGGCGCGGCCGAGTTGCCAGAGGCCAAGAGCGACGTCGATGCCCAGCGCCCCCAACGGGTAGTCCGCGGCGGCGGCTTTGTGGAGGCGATCCTCGGCCAGGGGGCCTTGGGCGGATTCGTGGGCCGCATGGCCTTGGAGATAAGCGGCGTAACCGGCGAGCCAAGGGAAACGGGAGGCCATTCGTTCCAAAGTGGCGCCGGTTTCAGCCATGGTCCGCCAGTCCTTTTGCGAACGCAGCAGCGAGCCCAGCGCCATCCAGACCTCGGCGCTTTCGTGGTGGCGCTGGTAGCCCAGCACCGGGCACCAGCGGAGGAGGAGTTGCCTGGCTTTGTCGGGGAGTCCCACGCTCTCGAAGGCGGCGGCCAGCAGGGAGAGTTCGAAGGCGCGGGAAGGCGCGCCCGCGAACTGTTCGGCCAAGGCCCTGGCCGCGGCGGTGTCGCCGTTGCGAACGAGGGCCAGCCAGAAGCGGGCATGGTCGGCGGGGGTGGTGCGTTGGAGCTGGTCGAGTTTTTGGATGGCGGCGGCCGCGGCGAGGAGGTTTGGGCGTTGGGCGGAAGCGATGAGGATGAGGCGGGCGGCGGTCTCGGCGAGGTCGGGGTCGTCGAGCGCGGTTTGGAGGGCGCGCCAATGGGCGTCGGCCTCGGCGGCGGGCCCCCA
>RFJD01000233.1 GCA_003695015.1 Verrucomicrobiota bacterium
ACTGGCATGGCCGACTGGCATGGCCGACTGGCATGGCCGACTGGCATGGCCGACTGGCATGGCCGACTGGCATGGCCGACTGGCATGGCCGACTGGCAAGCAGGTCCTCATACGTCAGGGTCGCTATTCTTGTACTGCATCTAGCAAGAATCGTCAACCCTTCCCTGCGACTTTTTTGCGGAAAGAAGCGCCTGGACCGCAGGACATCGTCCTTCGCTTTCGCCGCGAAACCTTGTCTCGTTGGAACGGCAGTTGGGCTGGAGTCTTCTCCTGCGTGTGTGGATCGGGTTAAGCTCGTGGCGCAGAGCAGCGAAACGAAACCACAACCACCTGGCCGCATGAACAGTCGTGAACGTTTGGCCGCCGCCTTGGCGCATCGGACGCCGGATCGGATCCCGGTCGATTTCGGCGCCACTTTCGTCACCGGGATCCACGTGTCGGTGGTGGACCGCCTCCGCCGCCGGCTGTTGGGAGACGGGGATCACCTGGTCAAAGTGATCGAGCCGTACCAGATGCTGGGGGAGATCGACGACGAGCTGCGGGCGGCGTTGGGGATCGACGTGGTGGGGGTGGCGCCGCGGAAGTCGATGTTCGGCACCGAGAACCGGGATTGGAAGGAGTTCACCACCTTCGACGGCGTCCGGTGCCTGATTCCGGGTCAAATGAACCTGACCCGCGCACCGGACGGCGGGTGGTACATGCATCCGGAGGGGGACACCTCGGCGCCACCGAGCGGCCACATGCCGGAGGGCGGTTATTTCTTCGACGCGGTGATCCGGCAGGAGCCGATCGACGAGGAGCGGTTGGATCCGGCGGACAACACCGAGGAGTTCAGCCCGTTGGGGGAGGAGGATCTGGCCTACTACCGGGAGAAGAAGGCATGGCTGGAGGAGCGCGGGGAGTATGGCGCGGTGCTGGTCGTGCCGGGGACGGGTTTTGGCGACATCGCCCTGGTGCCGGCGCCGTGGATGAAGCATCCGCGCGGGATCCGCGACGTGACCGAGTGGTACATCTCGCTGAAGACGCGGCGGGACTATGTGCACGCGGTGTTCGAGCGGCAGTGCGAGGTCGGGTTGAAGAACCTGGAGACGTTGATCGAGCTGTTCGGGGACACGGTGCAGGTGGCGTTCATCACGGGGACGGATTTCGGGACCCAGCGGGGGCCGTTCCTGGCGCCGGAAGCCTACCGGGAGTTGTTCCAGCCGTACCACCGGCGGATCAACGACTTGGTGCACGCGCGCACGAGCTGGAAGACGTTCATCCATTCGTGCGGCTCGGTTTACCGGTTGATACCGGACTTCATCGAGGCGGGGTTCGACATCCTCAACCCGGTCCAATGCACCGCGGCGGAGATGGACGCCCGGCGGTTAAAGGCGGAGTTCGGCGACCGGCTGGTGTTCTGGGGCGGCGGGGTGGACACCCAGCAGACGATGGCCTTTGGCACGCCGGAGGAGGTTTACCGGCAGGTGCGCGAGCGGTTGGAGGTGTTCGGGCAGGGGGGCGGGTTCGTGTTCAACACGATCCACAACATCCAGGGCAACACGCCGATCGAGAACGTCGAGGCCATGTTCCGGGCGTTGCGGGACGCGGCCAACGGGGTGATCTGAACCAAAGGCGAGGTTCTCGGTGGGAATCTGCACGCGAAGGGGGAGATGCGTCCGAATCAAAAACCAGAAGTGCCTCTGAGGATGCGCGGGGAAAGCCGCGTGGCATGCTCAGGCCTTGAACCGACTGCATGAAAGGCTACCTTGCTGAGCGATGAACGAACCGACGAAAGGGTTTTTCCGGCGTGTGGTCATTACTTTGTGTACCGGGTATATTCTCGCCTATTACGGCGAACTCATGTTCTGGGCCACGCCCGAGCGCGCGGGGATGAATCTATCAGGAATCCTTGCAGTTTGGATCTTGTATTCGTTGATGGCGTATCCGTTTCTCTGTGTCGTCAGCCACTTCAGGGTTGGCGATCCATGGGCGGTTCTTTTGGCAGGCGCTTTTTACGGTTGGTTCGAGGAGGGACTTGTGGTTCAGACGGCCTATGGCTCCTCGGAGACTCCATTCCCTTGGTCGATATCCTTCACGGCGCTGGCCTGGCACGCGCCGATCGATGTGTGGCTGGGCTGGTACTTGGTACGGCGCGTGTTGGCCCAGAAGACTTCCCTGAAGACTGGTCTGGTAGCGGGTGGTATTGGTCTGTTTTACGGGTTCTGGGCCATTTTCTGGTGGAACGAACCACCGCCTCCCATGCAGGCGCTGCTGGAAGCCAACCGGAGGGACGTTTTGCTGGGGCATTTTGCTCTTTTTACCTTGGCGACGACCGCTTGCTTGGCTCTGGCATATTGGATCCACGCGCGTGTGCCATTAACAGCGTTCAAGCCATCGAGAACCGAGCTGGGCCTTTGGGGTGGGACGGTGGTGTTCTATTTTGGGTTTGTCACTGTACCCGCTGCCCCGAAAGCGCTTTGGCTCCTTCCTTTGTTGTTGGGGGCCACGTTGTGGGCTCTGGAATGCAATCGGCGGGCCGGGCCGCCGACCGATGCGATCGTGGCATTTCGCGGCCGCAACAGTGGAGTCAACTACTGGCTCTTGTTCCTCATCCCGACGATTGCCTGTGGAATTTACTATGCCGCGTTACGGATGGATGTTCGGCTACCGACCAACTACATTGTTTACTACGTCACGACGCCTCTTGGGGTCATACTGTGGCTCGCAGCCGTATTCGTGTGCATCCGGCGCGGGACCCGTGGGAGTGGCAACCACAAGACACCCGCAGTCCACCGGTAATCGCGCGGGGCCTTCCTATGCCCGGAAGAGCTGGCCGAGGCGGCGACCCAACAGGCGGCTGGCAAGGAGCAGGCTGCCCATGAGGATGACCATGCCGACCACGCCCAGGGCGCAGGCCACGCTCGGGGCGGCCGGTTCCACCTTGCCCATCAGTTCGTAGATCATCTTGGTGATGGGGAAATACTGCTCCCGCATTGCCAGGATGAGGCTGTCGCTGACCTCGAGCATGGCGTAGGCGAAGGTCAGGACCGTGCCGGCGGCGAGGTTGGCGAAGACCAGCGGCAGGGTGATCCGGCGCAGGGTGCGCCACGGACCGGCCCCAAGATTGGCCGAGGCTTCCTCGAGGGCCTGGCTGGTTTGCTGGAAACCGGCATAGGCGGCGCGGACGATGTACGGCAGCCGGCGGACGGCATAGCTGATGATCAACAGCAGGGTGGGATTGTATCGCGGGTTCAGCCAGGTCAGGTCGAAGTCGAACCCGGCCACGTAGCCAAACGCGAGCACCAGCCCCGGCAGGGCCAGCGGCAGCATGGCCAGCGTGTCCAGGACGGAGGCGAAGGGGATGCGGCGTCGCGTCAGCAGCCAGGCGATCGTCACGCCCAACACCAGGTCCAGCAACGCGCTCAGGCCGGCGTAAAGGAGGCTGTTGCGGACGCTCGATCCGGCCTGGCCGCCGCCCAACACCTCCGCGTAATGGGCGAAGGTCCACGCCTCCGGCAACGGGGTGAAGAACCAGCGGGCGGAAAGCGACTGGGCAACGACGGCCGCATGGGGCAGGAGGGCCAGGGCGAGCAGGCCGCCCAGACCCAGCCACGCAAGCGTCGTGCCCCGGCGGCCGAGCCGGACCTCGGTTTCCCCGGCGTGGCCGCGTCCCATCATTTCGTGGCGGCGGATGGCGAAGAGGTGTTTGGTCGCCAGGAACACCAGGGCGGTCAGGAGCAGCACCAGCACCACCAGCGCGTAACCGGCGGGGTTGGTGTTGAGTTCGGTGATCGAGTCGAAGATCTGCACCGACACCACCCGGGAGAAGCCGAAGATCAACGGCGCGCCGAGGTCGGTGAACGACCAGATGAAGACGATGCTGGCGCCGGCGAACCAGCCGGGCAGGATGAGCGGCAGGGTGACGGTGCGGAAGACGCGCCAGCCGGAGGCGCCGAGGTTCTGGGCGGCTTCGCGGAGGGCGGGATCCACGTTGGCCATGGCGGCCGAGAGGTTGAGGAAGAGGATGGGGTAGAGGCTCAGGATCTGCAGGAGGATGATGCCCCAGAAACCGCCGCGTCCGAGCCAGTCGATGGGTTGGTCCGGCGGGATCAGGCCCAGCTTCATGAGGGTGAGGTTGACGGTGCCGAAACGGGCCAGGAGTTGTTTGAGGCCGATGGCGCCGACGAACGGCGGCATGATCATGGGCGCCAGCAACAGCCCGTTGAGCCAGCCCCGGCCGGGGAAGTCGTAGCGGGTCATGACGTGGGCGGCGGGCAGGGCCACCAGCGTGGCGCCGAGGGTGGTGCAGGTGGCGATGAGGAAGCTGTTGGCCAGCGCCTCCCGTTGCAGGGGGCTGCGGAGGATGAGGCCGAAGAACTCGAGCGTGAAGCGGCCTTCCACCCAGAACGCCTGCCGGAGCATGAAGCTGACCGGGTAGAGCAGGAAGGCGCCGAAGAAAAGGGCCAAGGCCGCCAGCAAGAGCCAGGTGACCGGAGTGTTGCGCGCGCCGTTCATCCGGCCTCCAGACTGGTGGAAAGCGGCGACGGGTCAAGCGTCCGCCGAAACCGGGCCTCGCGGGGATGCTGCCGGCGGGGGGGGCGCAGTGGCGTTGGGGACCGGGGTTCAGGGCAGTCGGCCGCGGAAGAAGGCGGCTGGCGCGCCGTTGGTGGCGGATTGGAAGAGCAGGGTGCCGGTGTGGTCGAGGACCTCGCTCGCGCCAACGGTTTCCCAAGTGTTCAAGTCGGTGCTGCGGAGGGTTTCCACCGTGGCGCCGGGTCGGGCCGAGTAAAGGACCGTGTTGGTTCCGCCGGTGTGTTTGAACGAAACCAGCCGGAGCGGCCGGCGTTGGGCGCGGAGGATGATGCCTTCGACCCCGACGACCACGAGTTGATCTTCCGTGCCTGCCGCGCCGAAAAGGGCCTCGCGGGTGATCGCGGTTTCGGGCTCCCAGTTCACGCTGTCGGCGCTGCGTAACACCGTGCCGCCGGTGCCCACCGCGACCAGATCCGACCCCAGCGCCGCCACGTCCGTGAGCCACTCATCGGTGGGAACGGTGACGGCCGTCCAAGTCAGGCCGTCCGGGCTGGTCAGCAGGGTGCCGGCGTCGCCGACGGCGATCGCGCCGGTGGGCAGGGCGCGCACCTTGTAGAGCCAGTTGGTGGTGGCGAGGGGATGCGGGGTCCATTGGACACCGTCCTCGCTGGTCAACAGCACGCCCTGGTCGCCCACGGCGACGAGTCGTTCGGGGAGCGCGGCCAAGCCGGAAAGGAGCGTCGGGACGGGGCGCGCGGCGACAGACCAATTGAGGCCGTCCGCGCTGGTGAGGATTTCCCCGCCGCCACCGGCGACGTGGAAACGCCCGTTCCAGACGGTCACGCCTTGGAGGTCGTTGGTGCTGGGGCTGGTTGCCGCGGTCCAGCTCACTGCGTCGGTGCTGGTGAGGATGGTCCCCTGCGTGCCGACGACCACGAACCGGTCGTCACGGGCGGCGACGCCCAGGAGCACCCTCGAGGCGGCTTCCGGCGGGGGCGCTTCCTGCGTCCAGCGGAGGCCGTCCGGGCTGCTGAGGATGGTGCCCAAATCGCCCACGGCGACGTACAAACCGTCCGCCTCCCGGCGGCAGACGTCCCACAACCAGAATCGCGGCGACTCCTCGTGTTCGAACCAACTGAAATTGGCGAGCACGTTGGTCTTGAAGCCGTCGAGGGTCATGCCGATCCGGCCGGCCACGGTGAAGGCGTTGCCGTCCCAAGTCGAGGCGTAGTAGGTCCACGAAGGGGCGGGGAAGTCCTGACCGCCGCCGATCTGGTCGCGCCACACCAAGGTGTCGAGAATCCGCAGTTCGCCCGCCCCGCCGATCAGGATCGTGGAGCCGTTGCCCGAGACCGTGAACAGGTCGCCTTGGGCGCCGCTGTTGCCCACGCGGGTCCAGCTCCGGCCGTCGAGGGAGGTGATCACCACGCCGGCGTTGCCCACGGCGACGAAACGCGAGCCGGTCCAGGCCACGCGGTTGAGATGCTCGGTGGTGCGGCTGCTACGGAGGGACCAGTTCACGCCATCCGCGCTGAAGAGCAGGGCGCCGTTCTCGCCGACGATCACCCAGCCGGGCGTGCCGAAGGCGATGCTGCGGAGCCATTCCGAGGTTGGCAGGGGCGCGCGGGTCCATTGGACGCCGTCGGTCGAGCGGTAAAGGGCGCCATTGTCCCCCACGGCCAGCGCCATGCCGGCTCCGGAGGCGATGCCCTCGAGCCAGTCGGTGGTGCCCAGGTCGGTGAGCGTCCAGTGATCGAGGTCGTCGCGGTCGGCGCCGAGGATGAGTCCTTCCTGGCCGCAAACGAGAACCTGGTTGCCGAAGAAACAAACCCCGCGCAGGGAGCGCCGGGTGCCGGTTTCGTGGGCCCGCCAGAAGTAGTCGTAGTGGGAGCTGTACAACTGGCCGCGATCGCCGACCTGGACCTGCAGCCCGTCGTCGGCGGTCATGTCATAAACGGTGTTGCCGTGCGGGAGGGGGTTGGACCAAAGCCATTCGAAGGCGCCGGCGGCAAGTCCATGGACGGCCAGCAGGGCCAGCGCCACGGTCAGTCCGCCGGGAAGGCGGCGAGGCAACGGACGTCGGTCGTTCGGCAACATGGCCGGGAATCCAAGCACGTTTCGCGCCGGAAGAGCAAGTATCGGCCGGAATCGCGGCTTGCGCGGGGTTCGCGGTCTTGGGCAGCCTTGCAGGCCATGTTTACGGGCATCGTCGAGGAGACCGGCCTGGTCGAGCGCATCGAACCGGGGGAACGTTCCATCGGTTTGGTCGTGCGTCCCCGTCTTTGCGCCAAGGGGCTGAAAGTGGGCGACAGCCTGGCGGTCAACGGCTGTTGTCTGACGGTGGTGGAGCTCGAACGGCGCGGACGGGCCGTGTTGGCGCGGTTCGACCTGCTGCGGGAGACGTGGGATCGGACCAACCTGCAGTTCGTTCAGCCGGGTTCGCTGGTGAACCTCGAGCGCTCGCTCCGGGCCGATTCGCGCCTGGGGGGCCATTTCGTGACCGGCCACATCGACGGCATGGGCACGATCACCCGCTGGGAACGCTCGGGCCAGGACTGGGTACTGGACATCCGGGCGCCGCGCGAGGTGATGCGCTACATCGTCTTCAAAGGCTCGGTGGCCGTGGACGGCATCAGCCTCACGGTCGCCGAGGTCCGCCGCGGCGGTTTCCGGATCTGGATCATCCCCCACACTTGGGAGGTCACGGCCCTGCGCGAGCGGAAGGTCGGGGACGCGGTGAACTTGGAGGCGGACATCGTCGGCAAGTACGTCGAAAAGATGCTCCGCCAGATGGATCTCCGGCCACGGCGATGAACCACCGGCTTCCAGGCGGTTTCTTGCTGGTCATCGAGGGCATCGACGGCGCCGGCAAGACCACGCAGGCCGAGGCCGTGGCGGAGGTGTTGCGGGCTCGCGGACTGGAGGTCGTGCGCTCGCACGAGCCGACCGACGGGCCTTGGGGCCGCAGGATCCGCGAGTCCGCCGTCACCGGCCGCATGTCGCCCGAGGAGGAGGCGCGGGCTTTCATGCAGGACCGCCGGGAGCACGTCGAGCAGGTGATCCGGCCGGCGTTGGATGAAGGCAAGGTGGTGATCCTGGACCGCTACTACTTCTCGACGGCGGCCTATCAGGGCGCCCGGGGGTTGGATCCGGACCGGTTGCTGCGGGAGAACGAGGCCTTTGCGGTCGAGCCGCACCTGTTGGCCCTCATCGACCTGCCCGCCGAGGTCGGGTTGCGGCGGGTTGGGCATCGGGACGGCCGGGCCAACGAGTTCGAGACGCTGGTCCAACTGCAACGCTCTCGCGAAATCTTCCTTTCCCTGCGGAAGCCCTGTTTGGTGGTCATCGACGGGCAACGCTCGCCGGAGGAAATCCGCGACGAAATCCTTGTGGCCTTCAGCCTGAAGGCCGTGGAACGCATCGCCGCCCAAGCCCACCTTCCGCCGGCCGAGCGGTTGGCCGCCTGCCTGGCGGTCCATGGAGCGGGCGCTTGATCCGCCCCCGGGCAGCGTCCGCTGCCCCGGTTTCTCTTCCTGCTTGTTGGCGGGCCCCCACGCGAACCGAAGCGACTGGCACAAGCTCAAGCCTTCTGGCATGTTAACGACCGGCAAACGATGAACTTGGAAGAGGACCTCACCATGAGCGAAAACGAAGTCAACAAAGAGAAATTGCTGGCCGATCTGAAAGCGGTCGCCCGCGATGCCGAGGAACTGCTGCGTGCGACGGCGGACCAGGCCGGCGAGAAGGCGGTCGAAATGCGGAAACGCCTGAGCGGGATTCTGGACTCCGCCAAGAGCGCCTGTCAGAAACTCGAGGCCAAGGCGGCCGCCGGCGCCGAGAACACCGACAAGCTCATCCGGCAGCACCCGTATGAATCGGTCGGCATCGGCTTCGTGGCCGGTTTGCTGATCGGGGTGCTTCTCGGTCGCCGCTGAAGCGAATGAGCGATCCGGCCACCACCCCGCGGCCCCCCGTCCGGGGCCGGGTGCGCCGTTTGTTGGCGCACGCCGCCGGACTTTTCCACAACCGACTCGAGCTGTTCCTCCTCGAATTGCAGGAGGAGGAGGAGCGGCTTCTGGCCGTGCTGGCCATGGCCGTCATGCTGGGCGTGTTCGCCCTCATGAGCCTGATCGCGCTCAGCGTGGCCATTCTCCTTTGGGCCCCGGAGGGGGTGCGTGAATGGGTCGCCGCGGTTCTGGTGGCGGTGTACCTCCTGCTCACCGTCTTTTGGGCCTGGCGACTCCGGCGCCGCCTGCGCCGGGAGAGCCCGCCGTTTGCGACGAGCCTCGAGGAGTTGAAGAAAGACCGCGAATGGCTGCTGGGCAAAGACTAGCCGAACGGGAGGCCCGCAAGCGGTTGCTCGTGCTCGAGGGCCGGGCCCACCGGGCGTTGTTGGCCGCCGAGTTGGCGGAGTTGAGCCGTCCCGGCTTGTGGGTGGGGGAATTGCGCCGGCATGCCCGGCTTTGGAAACGGGCCCTCGCCGTGGCCGCCCCGGTGGCGGGGTGGTTGGCGGCGCGGGTCGGCCGCCGCCGCCGCGAGGGCTTGCGCCAAGAACGCATCCATCCGGCGCGGGTGCTGCGGTGGCTCGAATGGGCCGGGCCGCTGGCGCTCTGGTGGTTGAAGGAAAGACGGCGGTCCGGAGGGGGGATGGGGCGGCCTCCGGCGCCCGGCAGGTGAGGCCCCTTGCCGCGCCGTTGCTCAGAGCCCCATCGAACGCATCGCCAGGACGGCGAGCCCGAGGAAGAAGAAAAATCCGGCCACGTCGGTCACCGTGGTCAGTAGGATGCTCGAGGCCAGGGCCGGATCTAGGCGCAGCAGTTTCAACCCGAGTGGGATCGCCACCCCGGAAAAGGCGGCGGCCAGCAGGTTCAGGAGCATGGCGGCGCCCGCCACCAACCCCAGTTCCGGGCTGCCCTTCCAGAGCCACCCCACCAAGCCCACCGTCAGCCCGATGACCAGCCCGTTGCAGAGCCCCAGCAACAGCTCCTTGGCCAGGACCCGTTTGCCGTCCTTCAGCGACAGTTCGCCCAAGGCCAGATCGCGCACCACGATGGTCAGGGTTTGCATCCCGGCATTGCCCCCTTGGCCGGCGATCACCGGCAGAAAGATGGCCAGCGCGCTCCAGCGTTGGATGGTGTCCTCGAACAGTCCCACCACCGCTCCCGCGGCAAACGCCGTCAGGAGGTTCACGTAAAGCCACGGCAACCGCCGGCCCAGCGACCGGGTCCAGGGCGTGAAGGCCCGTTCCTCGCCGGACAGACCGACCATCAACTGCATGTCCTCGGTGGCCTCGGTCTGGGCGATGTGCAGGGCGTCGCTGGCTTTCACCAAGCCGAGCAGCCGTCCCTGGGCGTCCACCACCGGCAGGCCCAGGTAGTGGTACTTCTCGAACTCCTGCGCCACCGTCTCCCGGTCGGCGTCCACCGGGACGGCCTTCACCGAACGGATCATCACGTCCTCGACCCGTCGGTTCGGCGGGGCGAACACCAGCTCCCGCACGGGCAAAACGCCCACCAGCCGCCGGGCGGCGTCGGTGACGTAGATGTAGGCGATGTCGGCCTGGGCCGCCCGGGCCCGGTGGCGAATCTCTTCCAGCGCCTCCGCCACCGTGCGATCCGCCCGCAGGGCGATGAGGTTTTCGCTCATGATGCCGCCGGCGGTGTCGGGCGGGTATTGGAGCAACTCCCGGATGTGCCGGGCCTGCTCCCCGGGCAGGGCTTCGAGCACCTGGCGCCGCTGAAGCGGTTCCAGCAAGGGCACCAGATCGGTCGCCTGTTCGGCCGGCAGGATGGCCAGCCAGGCGGCGAGGCGTTCCGGCTCGACCCCCTCCATCAGGTCCGCCGCCACTTCGGGCGCGGCCTCCACCAGGACCCGGGCGGCTTGTTCCGGCGGCAACTCGTGGAGGTGGCGTTCGGCCTCCTCGAGGGGGAGCCGTTCCAGCCGGTCGGCCACGTCGGCCGGATGCATGGCCGACGGCGGCGGGCCCGGGTTGGCGCGTTCTTCGTTCATGCGTGCCAGGGCGGGTTCGGCGGGCGGATGAGCCCGCCGGCCCCGAGCAAACCAAGGCCGCCCGCCCTCAGCAAGCCGGCAGTCGGCGGTCCGCCGAACCGCTTGCCGGCCGACGCCAAAGCGGGCTGTTTCCGGTCGCGGCCTTTTGGCAGAATCCCAATGTGAACGATTGGATCGCAACTTATCTCGCGGGCCAGAAGCGGGTGGTTGAGGCGCTGGCTCCGGAGGCGGTGGCCCCGTTGATCCGGTTGCTGGCGAAGGCGTGGCGGGAGGATCGGCAGGTTTTCCTTTGCGGCAACGGCGGCAGCGCAGCCAACGCTTCGCACTTTGCCACCGACCTCGGCAAGGGCGCCTCCGACCGGCTCGAGCGGCCCTTCCGGGTGATGTCGCTCACCGACAACGTGCCTTGGCTGACGGCCCTCGGGAACGACTATGCCTACGAGGAGGTGTTCGTCGGGCAACTGCGGAACTTCGCCCGGCCCGGCGACCTGCTCTGGGTGATGAGCGTCAGCGGCAACTCGCCGAACCTGGTGCGGGCCGTCGAGTGGGCCAACGAGCACGGCATGGAGACGATCGCCCTGGTCGGCGGGCGACGCGGCCGGCTCGCGGAGCTGGCCCGCCATGTGTTGGTGGTGCCGGACGAGCATTACGGGCGCGTCGAGGACGCCCACATGCACGTCTGCCACCTGGCGGCCTACGCCTTCATGGAAGGGGCGGCCGATCCCCGCGAACCATGAACCGGGACCGTTCCAGCCAGCCTTCCGGATCGGGGGCGGCCAGAACGCCGGCGTCTCCGGAGCGGCCGAACGCCGTGCCGGCCACCCTGCGGACCATGCGGGCCCTGGCGGATCCGACCCGCGTCCGGCTGCTCGAACTCACGGCCGAGGAGGAACTCTCGGTCCAGGAGTTGCAGGAGATCACCGGCTTGGGGCAGTCGCGCATCTCTACCCACCTGCGGCTGTTGGAGGAAGCCGGGTTGGTGTCGCATCGGCGCGAGGGGAAACGAAGCTTTTACCGGCTGGCGCCGGAGCTGGCGGAGACGGACGCCGCGTTGGTGAAAGTGACGCGGGCGGCGGCGCGGCAGTTGCCGGAACACCGGGCCGACCAACTCAACTTGCGGCGCGTCCTTCGCGAGCGGGAGGACCCGGCCCGGGAGTACTTCAACCGGCTGGCGGGGCGGTTCAACCGGAGTTACGGCCCGGGGCGTTCGTGGCAGGCCTTTGCCCAGATGTTGCTGCGGATGCTGCCGCGCATCGAGGTGGCGGACCTGGGTTGTGGCGAGGGGCTCCTGAGCGAAATGCTCGCCCGCCGCTGCCGCCGCGTCATCGCCGTGGACAACTCCCGGCGGATGGTGGCCTTTGGCGCCCGCAAGGCGGCCCGGAACGGACTGGCCAACCTCGAGTTCCGCCACGGCGATTTGCAGGATCCGCCCATCGACGACGCCAGCGTGGACGCGGTCATCCTCAGCCAGGCCCTCCACCACGCCGAGGACCCCGCCAAAGCCCTGCGCAGTGCCTGGCGCATCCTGCGGCCCGGGGGGCAGTTGTTGATCCTGGACCTGCGCCGCCATCAAGTGGAGGCCGCCCGCACCCTTTACGGCGATCGTTGGCTGGGGTTCGCCGAGGGCGAGTTGCTCCAGTGGTTGGAGGAGGCGGGTTTCGTCCGCGTCGAAATCAGCGTGGTGGGCCGCGAAGCCGAGCCGCCGCATTTCGAAACCCTGTTGGTCGTGGCGGAGAAACCGGACGACCGGGGCGGCCCGGCCCGCCGGGACCAACAACGGGATTGACCGCGGCCACCGGCCGGGTAAAATCGCGGTGAAGTGAGTCGGTTCAGTGGACAGTTCTATTTCGTGGGTTTTGCCCGCTGGTTTTATTTTGACCAGCGGACCTGCGGATAGGGCTGTGCCGACTCCCCCTCGCAACACAAGCCACGCCGCAGGTCACCCGCCTGCGGCGTTGTGTTTCCGCGGGCGCCTGCGGCCAGACCGGAAAAGCCAAAATGATCATCGTCCTCAAACCGAACATCAAAAAAAGCGAAGAAACCGCCGTCCTGAAGGAGATCCGCAAGCTCGGCTACCGGCCCCACATCATCCGGGGCGTCGAGCGGGTGGTCATCGGGGCGGTGGGCGACGAGCGCACCCAGCACACCCTCGAGACCCTCATCACCTGGCCGCAGGTCGAGAAGGTGATGCCCGTCCAGAAGCGCTACAAGCTGGTCAGCCGCGAGGCCCATCCCCGCAACTCGACCATCCGGGTGGGCGACGTGGTGATCGGCGGCCGGAAACTGGTGGTGATGGCCGGGCCCTGCTCGGTCGAGAGCGAGAAGCAGCTCATGCAGACGGCCAAGGCGGTCAAGAAGGCCGGCGCCCAGATCCTGCGGGGCGGCGCCTTCAAACCGCGGACCTCGCCCTACGACTTCCAAGGGCTGGGCGAGAAGGGCCTCAAGCTCCTGGCCAAGGCCCGCGCCGAAACCGGCATGCCCGTCATCACCGAGCTGTTGTCCGAGGAACATGTCGATCTGGTGGCCGAATACGCCGACATCCTCCAGATCGGCACCCGCAACGCCCAGAACTTCCAGCTCCTGATCGCCGCTGCCAAGACCGGCAAGCCGATCCTGCTCAAGCGCGGCATGTCCATGCGCATCGAGGAATGGCTCCTGGCCGGCGAGTACATCCTGGCCAACGAAAACCCCAACCTCATGTTCTGCGAACGCGGCATCCGCACCTTCGAGAACTACACGCGCAACACGCTGGACCTCTCTGCCGTGCCGATCGTGAAGGAAGAATCCCACCTGCCGGTGGTGGTGGATCCCAGCCAGGGCTGCGGCCGGGCCAGTCTGGTGGCGACCCTTTGCCGGGGGGCGGTGGCGCTGGGGGCGGACGCGTTGTTGATCGAGGTGCACCCCAACCCGGCCGAGGCGTGGAGCGACGGCGCCCAGCAGGTGACCTTCGACGGCTTCGCCAAACTGATGCGCGATCTGCGCCCCTTCATCGAGGCCGCCGGCCGCGAATGACCGGTCCGCTTTGCCGTAGCCGCCAACGTCAGGAGGCGGGGGGGTGAGGCGACAAGTTGAAGGGTTGAAGGGTGATGGGTTGAAGAGGGCTTCGACGCAGGTTGGCTGTAGTGGTGCAGGTATCCTGCCTGCCCTCGCTGCGGCTTCACTCCTCCGGAATGCCCGGTCTTCGGGCCCCCCGTGGCTGTGGGACCTTCCGTTCCCGCCGCCACGGCCCATCCCTTGGCGACCTGGCGTCCCTGCGCCTTCGCGTTGTCCCCTGCAACCCTCCAACTCTTCAACCCTTCAACTCATCCATCTCCATTTGGTGAGGGTGGTCGGATCTGGGGGCCGGTTGCCGGCCTCGTTACCTCGGCCGCTACGGAGGGTCCGC
>RFJD01000038.1 GCA_003695015.1 Verrucomicrobiota bacterium
CGGATCATGGCCCGGCCGTGGTCGCCCATGAAGACGACGACGGTGTTGTCGGCCAGCCCGTCCTCCTCGAGTTTTTGGAGGACGAAGCCGATCTTGCGGTCCAGCGCCATGACGGCGTTGAGGTATTGGGCCCAATCGGCCCGGGCTTCCGGGTGGTCCGGGTAGTAGGGGGGCAGCTTCACCTTGGCGGGATCGGCGGGCTGCTCGATGTGTTCATGGGCGGTGTCCCAACTGTGGCCGCGGTGGGTTTCGGGAAAGTTGATCTGGGCGTAAAAGGGCTGGTGGTCCTTGAGGTCCGCCCACCGCTTCGAGTCGAAGGGTTGGCCGTCGTAAGTGAAGTTCCAATCCGTCTTGCCGGTGCCGCGGAAGAACTTCTCCTGCGGGTCGCCGGTGAGGTCCACGATGTTGGCGGTGAAATAGCCGGCGTCCCGGAGCCAGTCGGTCAGGACGCGGACGCCGGGCGGGAGGCGAAAGCCGTCGTGGCGGTGGCTGCGGTGGTTGTGGGCCCCGATGCTCATCTGGTACATGCCGGTCATGAAGGCCGAGCGGCTGGCCGAGCAAACCGGGCCGGTGGTGAACATGCGGGTGTAACGCACCCCTTCGGCGGCCAGACGGTCGAGATGGGGCGTCCGCACTTCCGGATGGCCATAGCAACCGAGCTCCGGTCCGAGGTCTTCGGCGATCAACCACAGGATGTTCGGGCGGGCGGCGGCGAACGACGTGCCCGCCAGCGTGAGACCGAGTCCGAGCGCAAGGCACAAGCGTTTCATGGGGCCGATGAGACCAGAAACCGCGCGGCTCGCAAAGACCTTCGCCAAGGTGGGCGGCGGCCGGAGGGAAACGGTTGAGCGCGGCCGGGCCGGTGCGGCAAGCTGGCGCCATGCGACGCGTTTCGGCTTGGTTTCCCCGCGCGCCGGATGGGGTGGGCTGCCGGATGAGCCGCGGGAGGGCCGGGAGAGGATCGGCTTGGGTTGATGTCCGGCGGAGGCGGTGGCGGATCGGAGGAGTCCGCGCGTGGCGGGGCCGTCGGGGCCGTTGACGACACGCCGATGACCGTTCTGGAAGTCATCCAGCGCAGCACGGAGTTCCTGGCCCGGAAGGGGATCGAGTCCCCCCGGCTGCAGGTCGAGTGGCTGCTGGCCCACGTGCTGGGTCTGCCCCGGCTGCAGCTCTACCTGAACTTCGAGCGGCGGTTGACCGATGCCGAATTGGAAGCCTTGCGGGACCTGCTCCGGCGGCGGGCCCGCCATGAGCCGCTCCAGCACCTCCTGGGAACGGCCGTTTTCTGCGGGTTGGAATTCACCGTCAACCGCCAGGTGCTCATTCCGCGTCCGGAAACCGAAGTCCTCGCCGATCTCGCCCTGCAATGGCTCAAATCCCGTCCCGGCCAGCCGCGGGTGCTCGATTTCGGGACCGGCAGCGGTTGTCTGGCCGTGACGCTGGCCCGGGAACATCCGGCCGCCCGCGTCCGGGCGTTGGACGTGTCCGCGGAGGCGTTGGCGGTGGCCCGGGAAAATGCCGCCCGGCACGGGGTGGCAGAGCGGATCGAATGGCTGGAAGGCGAGGGTTGGGCCGGTGTGCCGGCGGGGTCGCGGTTCGACCTCATCGTGGCCAACCCGCCCTACATTCCCACCGGCGACCTCGCCGGCCTGCCGCCGGAGGTCCGGGACTTCGAACCGCGGGCCGCGTTGGACGGCGGCCCGGACGGGCTGCGGTTTTATCGGGAGTTGGCCGCGGGGCGGGAGCGGGTCGAACCCGGGGGGCGGTTGATGGCGGAGTTCGGGGACGGTCAGGCGGAGGCGGTGGTCGGTTTGTTCCGGGAGGCGGGTTGGGGAGAGGTGGACGTGGCGCCGGATTTGGCGGGCCAACCGCGGATCGTGATTGCCACCCGGGGGGCGTCGTGAAAAGGTGGCCCGGGTCGCCCTCCGGCCGGCTTGGGGGCCGGGACCTCGGGCTGCCGGCGGCACTGCACTTTTCCTGATCGATGCACAGCTTCTTGATCAAAGGCGGAACACCCCTGCACGGGGAGGTTGAAATCAGCGGCGCCAAGAACGCGGTCCTGCCCATCATGGCGGCCGCCCTGCTGACCCGGGACGAGTGCGTGATCCACAACGCGCCGGTCCTGAGCGACGTCAGCTTCATGGGACGGGTGTTGACCTCGTTGGGAGCGAAGGTGCGCCAGCGAGGCCACACGATCACCATCCAGGCCGACCGCATCAACGGCCACGGCGACTACGAGCTGGTGCGCAAGATGCGCGGCTCGATCTGCATCCTCGGGCCGTTGCTGGCCCGCCTCAAACACGCCGAGGTCTCGTTCCCGGGCGGTTGCGTCATCGGTGCGCGTCCCATCGACCTGCACCTCAAGGCGATGCGGGCCCTGGGGGCGAATGTGAAGGTCGAGGCCGGTTACGTCGTCGCCAAGGCCCGCCGCCTCGAAGGTGTCCGGATGTTTCTCGGCGGCAAGGCCGGGCCCACCGTGCTGGGCACCGCCAACGCCATGATGGCCGCCACGCTGGCCGAGGGAGTCACCGTCATCGAAAGCGCGGCCTGCGAGCCGGAGATCGTGGATCTGGCCAACTTCCTCAACGCCATGGGCGCGCGCATCGAGGGCGCCGGCAGCCCCACCATCACCATCACCGGCGTGAAGGAATTGCACGGAGCCGAGCACGCGGTGATTCCCGATCGCATCGAAGCCGCCACCCTGGCCATCGCCGCCGCGGCCACCCGGGGCGAGGTCACCCTCAAGGGCGCCCGGCCCGACCACATGCACGCGGTGCTCGACAAGCTCGTCACGATGGGGGTGAAGGTCGATTGGGACGCCAACGGCCTCACCGTGAAGGGCGTGCGGGACCTGCAACCCACCGACGTGACCACCCAGCCCTACGCCGGTTTTCCCACCGACGTCCAGGCCCAGATGACCGTGCTCCTGACGCAGGCGCCCGGGGTGAGCATCGTCACCGAGCGGATCTTCGAGTCCCGGTTCATGCACATCGGCGAGCTGCTGCGGCTCGGGGCGGACATCACCCTCGAAGGGCCTTCGGCGGTCATCAAAGGACCCGCCCGCCTCAGCGGCGCCGCCGTCATGGCCAGCGATTTGCGGGCTTCGGCGGCCCTGGTGGTGGCGGGCCTCATCGCCAGGGGTGAAACCTTGGTCAAACGCGTGTATCATCTGGACCGCGGCTACGAAAAACTCGAGGTCAAGCTCCGCCGCCTCGGCGCCTCGGTCCAACGACTCAAACGCTCATGAGACAGTTCCTCACCGTCGTGCTGGTCGCCGGCCTGCTGTGGTTCGGCTGGAAGTTCTACAACTACGCGCGCACCCAGGTCAAAAAGGGCGATGAACCGGCCCGGGTCGATTACAACGCCCCGGCCCCCGGCAAGCTGCCGGGCATGCCGGCGCACCTCGAGGCGGAGTTGGACGAAGCCCGCCGCCAGGGCCCGCAGGAAATCCTCGCCTTTCTCGCCCGCCACCGGATGGAAATCCAGGATCCGCGGCTGGCGGAGATCCAACTCGACTACGTCGTGCTCGTCGGCCCCGGCAACCGCAAGGAGGCCAAACGCATGCTGGACGTGGTGGGCGCCCGGATCACGCCTGACTCGCCCGTTTATCAGCGCTACCAAGCGTTGCGAAAGACCTACGAGTAAACGCGGCCGGGCCGCATGTCCGCCGGTTTCGTTCCCCCCGCCAGCGTTATCCGGGCCGTCACGTTCGACGTGGGCGGCACGTTGCTTCAGCCTTGGCCCTCGGTGGGGGCGGTGTACGCCGCCGTGGCGGCCCGGCACGGAGCCCGGGGGCTGGATGCGGCCTGGCTGGAGGCGCGTTTCCGGGAGGAGTGGCGGCGGCTGGATGGCGCCTTCGCTCACACCAGGCAGGCATGGGCGGAACTGGTCGCGCGGGTGTTTGCCGGCGTCCATCCGGTGGGCACGGACCCCGCGTTTTTCCAAGACCTGTTCGAGCACTTCGCCACGCCGACCCCGTGGCGGGTCTTTCCGGATGTCCGGCCGGTGATCGAGAGCTTGCGCCGGCGGGGGCTGCGGCTCGGGGTGGTTTCCAACTGGGACGACCGGCTCCGGCCGTTGCTGGGGCGGCTGGGGTTGGCGGCGAGGTTCGACGTCATCTTGGTTTCGGCGGAACAAGGCTGGCGGAAGCCCGATCCGCGCCTCTTTCACGAAGCGGCGCGGCGGCTGGGCGTGCGGCCGCGGGAGTTGTTGCATGTGGGTGACCAACCGCGGGAGGACATCGAGGGCGCCCGGCGGGCGGGATGCCAGGCGCTGCAGGTGCGGCGGCCGGCGGGGGCGGCCGGGGACCGGGAGCTGGTCGGGCGGCTGGGTTGGTTGGGGCGGCGCCAGCACGCGCGATGATGAAAACGTCCATCAGAAGAGATTTCGTCATTGCCTCCCTTTTCGCATCAGCCCATCCTATGGCCCGGTCTGTGCGTTTCACCGTCGCCTGACGGGACCGGCCGGCATCCGGCCGCGAGGGCCCCGGCAAGGCAGGGCGGTCGAGGTGGTTGGCCAGATGCTTTGAAACCATGAATTGCTGTGGACGCCTGTTTCGTTCCTCGGTCGGGAAGAAGCTCGTCATGGCGGCGACCGGCTTGGTGCTGGTGCTCTTCGCCTTCGGGCACATGGCGGGCAACCTTCAGATCTTCCTCGGTCCCGAGGCCATCAACCGTTATGCCCACTTCCTCCAGAGCAACAAGGAGCTGCTTTGGATCGCCCGGCTGGTCCTGCTGACCTGCGTCGTGTTGCACATCTGGTCGGCCCTGCGCTTGACGCTCGAAAACCGCGCCGCGCGCCCGGCCGGCTACGAGGGCAACCCGGCCCCGCCCGAGGCCTCCTTCGCCTCCCGCACGATGATCATGAGCGGTCTGATCATCGCTGCTTTTGTCATCTATCACCTGCTGCACTACACCGCGTGCGTGCAGGCGATCAATTTCACCGGGACCGACTTCACCTCGCTGACGGAAAAGACGGAGCTGGGGTTGGAACGCCATGACGTGTACCGCATGGTGGTCATCGGCTTCCGCCAGCCGGTGGTGGCGTTGTTCTACGTGGTGGCGGTGGGGTTGTTGTGCCTGCACCTCAGCCACGGCATCCAGGCCATGTTCCAGTCCCTTGGCTGGATGAATCACCGGTGGCGGCCGTTGCTCCTGAAGCTGTCCCCGACGCTCGCGTGGATCCTTTTCCTTGGCTATGTCTCCGTGCCCCTGGCCGTGCTGCTGCGCCTGGTGGGCTGAAGCGTGACGCCCTGACACCATGAAACTCGACGCCCGCATTCCTTCCGGACCTCTGGAAACCAAGTGGAGCCGTCACGTGGCCGCCCTGCGGCTGGTGGCCCCCAACAACAAGCGCCGCTACAAGGTGCTGGTGGTCGGCACCGGGCTGGCCGGCGCTTCCGCCGCCGCCACGCTCTCGGAACTCGGCTACCAGGTCACCGTCCTGACCTTCCACGACACCGCCCGGCGCGCCCACTCGATCGCCGCCCAGGGCGGCATCAACGCCGCCAAGAATTACCAGAACGACGGCGACAGCGTCTGGCGGTTGTTCTACGACACGGTCAAGGGCGGCGACTTCCGCTCCCGCGAGGCGAACGTCTATCGGCTGGCCGAGGTGAGCGCCAACATCATCGACCAATGCGTCGCCCAGGGTGTGCCGTTTGCGCGCGAATACGGCGGCCTGCTGGCGAACCGTTCCTTCGGCGGGGCGCAGGTTTCCCGCACCTTTTACGCCCGGGGGCAGACCGGCCAGCAGCTTCTTCTGGGCGCGTACTCGGCCCTGATGAAGCAGGTCGGCGCCGGCGCGGTACGCGTCGTCCCCAACACCGAGGTGCTCGATCTGGTGGTCATCGACGGCCACGCCAAGGGCGTCATCACGCGCAACTTGGTCACCGGCAAGATCGAGCGTTGGTCCGCCGACGCCGTCATCCTGGCCACCGGCGGTTACGCCAACGTGTTCGACCTTTCGACCAACGCCCGGGGTTGCAACGCCACCGCCATCTGGCGCGCCCACCGGCGCGGCGCCGGCTTCGCCAACCCCTGCTTCACCCAGATTCATCCCACCTGCATCCCCGTCTCCGGCGACTACCAGTCCAAACTCACCCTCATGTCGGAGTCGTTGCGCAACGACGGCCGCTGCTGGGTGCCCAAGAAGCCGGGGGACACGCGCGATCCGCGCGACATTCCCGAGGAGGAACGGGACTACTACCTCGAACGCATGTACCCGGCCTACGGCAACCTCGCCCCCCGGGACATCGCCAGCCGGGCGGCCAAACGCGTCTGCGACGAGGGCCGCGGCGTCGGACCCGGCGGCCGCGGCGTTTATCTCGACTTCTCCGACGCCATCAAACGGCTCGGCGTCGA
>RFJD01000234.1 GCA_003695015.1 Verrucomicrobiota bacterium
CGCGTGGCCGTCATCACCAACGCCGGCGGGCCTGGCATCATGGCCGCCGACGCCGCCGAAACCGTCGGCCTCCGCCTCCTCAGCACCTCCGAGGCGACCCGCGAGAAGCTCCGCCCCAAGCTCCCGCCCACCGCCGCCTTGGGCAACCCGGTGGACGTCATCGGCGACGCCGAACCGGATCGCTACATCGCCGCCTTCGAAATCCTGCAGGAGGACGAGGACATCGACGCGATCATCGTGGTCGCCACGCCGCAGAACATGACCCGGCCGCTGGAACTGGCGGAGAAACTGGCCGCGGCCCACAAGGGCCACAAACCGCTGCTGACCGCCTTCATGGGCGGCGAGGAAGTGGCCGCCGCCAAGGCCCGCCTCATGGAGCTGGGCATTCCGAACTACCCCTCACCCGACCGCGCCGTGGCGGCCCTCAAGGCCATGTGCGACTACGCCGCCTGGCGCCGCCGGCCCACCCGCATCGTCACCCGGTTTCCGGTCAACCGGCGCCGGGTGGACCGCGTCATCCAATGGCACATCCGCAGCGGCATCAGCCAGGTCGGCGAGGTCGAAGGCAAGGAAATCCTGCGCGCCTACGACTTCAACATCCTGGACGGCGGTCTGGCCACCAGCGCCGAGGAGGCCGTGGACATCGCCAACCGCATCGGCTACCCGGTGGTGCTGAAGATTTCCTCCCCGGACATCATCCACAAATCCGACTTCGGCGGCGTCCGCGTCAACTTGGCCAACGCCGAACAGGTCCGGGACGCCTGGGACCTGATGATGCTGCGGGTTCAACGCCGCGCCCCCAAGGCCCACATCCGCGGCGCCTATGTCGAAAAAATGGGGCCGCGCGGACGGGAGGTCATCCTGGGCATGACCCGCGATCCACAGTTCGGGCCGATGCTGATGTTCGGTCTGGGCGGCATCTTCGTCGAGGTCATGAAGGACGTGACCTTCCACTTGGCGCCCATCACGCGGGATGAGGCCATGCAGATGCTGATGGGCACCCGCTCCTATGCCCTGTTGAAGGGCGCCCGCGGCCAGGCCCCGGTGGACCTGATGGAACTGGCCACCGCCCTCCAGCGCATCAGCCAGCTCGCCACCGACTATCCCGAGATTCAGGAACTCGACATCAACCCGTTCATCGTCGGCGAGATCGGCACCGAAGCCTACGTGGCCGACGCCCGCATGACCCTGGCTTTGCCCTCCAAGTAATCCGCATCCCCCATGAAGACCCGCTACGACGTCAACTGGCAGGAGAAATACCGGGACTCGATCACCACGGCCGAGAAAGCCGTGGCGCGCATCCGTCCCGGCCAGCGCATTTTCGTCGGCACCGGCTGCGCCGAACCTCTCCAGCTCGTTCGCGCCCTGACCCAGCGCGCCTCCGAACTGCCCGACACCGAGATCGTCCATCTCCTGACCTTTGGGGAGGCCCCTTACGCCCACAAGGAGATGGCCCAGTACTTCCGGGTCAACAGCTTCTTCATCGCCGAGAACGTCCGCGACATCATCCAAGAAGGCTTGGGCGACTACACCCCCATCCATCTCTCGGACCTGCCGCGGCTGATCGATTCCGGCCAGTTGCCCTTGGACGTCGCCCTCATCCAAGTCTCGCCCCCGGACGAAAAGGGCATGTGCAGCCTGGGCATCTCGGTGGACGTGGTCAAAACCGCCGCCGAGAACGCCTCCCTCGTGATCGCCCAGGTCAACCCCAACATGCCCCGCACCCACGGCGACTCGCTGCTGCACGTCTATGACATGGACCTGTTGGTGCCGGTGGACGATCCGCTGATCGAGGTGCCTCCCGTCGAATTGACCGAGGAAACCCGCCAGATCGGGGAGAACATCGCCTCTCTCATCGATGACGGCTCGACCATCGAGGTCGGCATCGGCCGCATCCCCCAGGCCCTGCTTGCCTTCCTCAAGGACAAGAAGGACTTGGGCATTCACACCGAGATGATCTCCGACCGCATCATCGACCTGATCGAGTGCGGCGCGGTCACCGGGGCCCGCAAGACCGTGGATCGCGGCAAGGTCGTCACCAGCTTCTGCCTCGGCACCAAGCGGCTCTACGACTACATCGACGACAACCCGGTCTTCTCCTTCCGGCCCACCGAGTACGTCAACGACCCCTACGTCATCCGCCAGCAGCACAAAATGGTGGCGGTCAACGTGGCGTTGGAGGTGGACCTGACCGGGCAGGTGTGCGCCGACTCGATCGGCACGAAGTTCTTCTCCGGTGTCGGCGGCCAGGTGGACTTCAACCGCGGCGCGGCCAAGGCCCACGGCGGCAAGGCCATCATCGCCCTGCCCTCCACCGCCAAGGGCGGCACGGTCTCCCGCATCGTCACCCGCCTGAGCCCCGGCGCGGGCGTGGTCACCACCCGGGCCGGCGTCCATTATGTCGTCACCGAATACGGCGTGGCCTATCTCCACGGCAAGAGCATCCAGGAACGGGCCTTGGCGCTGATCTCGATCGCCCATCCCAAGTTCCGCGCCCAGCTTCTGCGCGAGGCCATCGAGGCCAAATACCTCTCCGCGTCGATGGCCGACATCGAGGGCAAGATTCACGTCGGTCCCAAGGAGCTGCGCACCACCTACATCACCCCGGAGGGCATCGCGATCAATTTCCGGCCCATCCACCCCACCGACGAACCCCGGATGCGGGATCTGTTCTACAAGCTCAGCCAGCAGACCATCTACTACCGGTTCATGAGCTTCACCAAGATCATCCCGCGCAAGCAGATCCAGGATTTCGTCTATATCGACCACCGCAACGACGTCACCATCGTGGGCACCCTCGAGGAGGCGCATGGCGAGGAGGTGGTGGCGGTCGGCAGCTACTACCTCGACCCCAAGACCAACCTGGCGGAGGTGGCGTTCGTGGTGGCCGACCAGTGGCAAAACCAAGGCATCGGCACCTTCCTGCTCCAGTACCTGATCCGCATCGCCCGGCGCAACGGCATCCGCGGGTTCACCGCCGAGGTCTTGGCGGAAAACAAGGCCATGCAGGCGGTGTTCAACAAGTCCAACTGCCGGATCCACAGCCAGATCAGCGGCAACGTGGTCAGCTACCGGCTCGAGTTCGAATAACCCCAAAGCCGGCTCCGCCTTTCACCGACGGCGCCCTCCGGGGCGCCGCTTGCTTTCACGGACCGGAAATGCCGCCCCCGCCAGCCCCGCCGGTTGACGCGGCTCCCCCGGATTGTTACAAAGCCGGCGTGCCTTGTCGGAGCGGTCCAACGGCGGCGGGTCGGCGGAGCGAATGTCTCCGCGCCCGGCGGTTTCGCCGGAGCAGCCGCACGCCGCAAGACCCCGCGGGACGCTCCGTTTCCCGCCGTGCCGCCGATCCTCCGCCACCGTGGCCCCGATTCGTCCCATGAGTGAATCCCCCTCTCCCAAGTATCGCCGCATCCTGTTGAAACTCACCGGTGAAGCCATGGGTGACGCCGCCGGTGTGGGCATCAGCATCGACCGCATCCACCGCATTGCCTCGGAAATCCGGGAAGTCCACCGGTTGAACGTCCAGGTCGGGATCGTGGTGGGCGGAGGCAACATTTTCCGGGGCATCCAGGGCAGCCGCAAGGGCATCGAGCGGGCCACCGGGGACCAAATGGGCATGCTGGCCACGGTGATCAACGCCCTGGCCCTCCAGGACGCCCTGGAGAAGCAGGAAGTGCCCACCCGGGTCCAAACCGCCTTCGCCGTCACCCAGATGGCCGAATTGTTCATCCGCCGCCGGGCGGTCCGCCATCTCGAGAAGGGCCGGGTGGTGGTCTTCGCCGGCGGAACGGGCAACCCCTACTTCTCGACCGACACCGCCGCCGCCCTGCGGGCCAGCGAAATCGGCGCCGAGGTCATCCTCAAGGGCACCAAGGTGGATGGCATCTACGACGCCGACCCGGTCAGCAACCCGGAGGCCAGGCGCTTCGACCGCATCACCTACCAAGAGGCCATCGCCCGCCGGCTCAAGGTCATGGACACCTCGGCCTTCTCGATGTGCATGGACAACCACATGCCGATCATCGTCTTCGACGCCTTCGAACCGGGGAACATCCGGCGCATCGTCCAAGGCGAACCCTTGGGAACGTTGGTCACGGATTGACGCCCGGAAGCCCGGAATCTATATCGGGACGCGCGACACAGGAACCGAACCGAGAACCATCAACGCCGTTATGCCCATCAAAGAGATCCTCAAGGAAGCCCGGGAAAAGATGCAGAAGACCGAGCAGGTCCTGCTCCACGAGTTTGCCGGCATCCGCACCGGCAAGGCCTCGCCCACCTTGGTCGAGAACGTGATGGCGGAGGTGTACGGCTCCCAGATGCGCATCCGCGAACTGGCCGCCATCACCACCCCCGAGCCACGCATCCTGGTCATCACCCCGTGGGACGCCTCCACCGTCCATGCCATCGAAAAGGCCATCCAAAAGGCCAACCTCGGCCTCAATCCCTCCGTGGACGGCAAGATCATCCGCATCGTCTTCCCCGAGTTGAGCACCGAACGGCGCGAGGAGTTCAAGAAGGTGGCTCGCAAGATGGCGGAAGAGGCGCGCGTGGCCGTCCGCCACGTCCGCCGCGACGCCATCGAACGGCTCAAGAAGGAAGCCAAGGCCGGGGGCGTCGGCGAGGACGAGGAAAAACACGCCGAAAAGGAGGTCCAGAAGCTCACCGACGACTTCATCAAGAAGATCGACGAGCACTTGGCCCACAAGGAAGAGGAGATCATGACGGTCTGAAGGCCGCCTCATCCCGGGCCTCGGGAAGTGACCAGCGGGATCCCCCGGCGGGATCCCGTTGTGTTTGCCTCAACGATCGGGCGACGGATCTGGCGGGGAGGAGGTCTGCTCCCGCGACGCCGGAACCCAATAGATCACCGCCTCGCCCGGACGGGCGTAACCCAACCACGCCCGCGCGGCCCGCTCCACCGCCTTGGGGTCGGTCTGCAATTGGCGGATGCGGAAGTCCAGGATGGTGATCTCCTTTTCGAAGCGTTGAATCTGACGTTCCAGCTCGAGCTTCCGTTGCTGGAGGCGTTGCTGGGCTTGAATCTCCGGGAGACAATGGAACGCGCTGCCCACCAGAATCAGCAGCACCAACACCGCCAAGCCGATGTTGCCGAGCCAGTTCCACGTCGCCGGGCGCGCCATATGCCGGGCAACCTACCCCCGAAGGGGCGCCTCTGAGAAGCACAAACCAAGCCGGCCGATCCGCCTGATCCAACGCCGCCGCTCCATCCGGGCTCCTTTTCCGCTGACCTCCGGACCCCCGGCCGGCATACTCCTGCCCAAATGGCCCCGAAGTTGCTGGATCACCACGGCATGAGGTTACGCTGGACAGCGTCCACCCTTCTGCTCCTGGCGGCTTTCCACCTTGCCGCCGCAGAGCTGATCCCCTTGGACGCCGAATGGCGTTGGCGCAAAGGTCTCGGTGAGGCGTCCCAACCGGACATCACCGCCTGGCGCCAGCTTGATTTCGACGACTCGAGCTGGGACGTCGGGCCCGCCCCCTTCTGGTACGGCGAGCGCCTCCCGTCCCCGGGCACCGAGCTGCCCGACATGCGCGGCGGTTACACCTGCATCTTCATGCGGCGCACCTTCGAGATCGCCAACCCGGCCGACGTCGAGACCCTCACGCTCGGCGCCCACAGCGACGACGGCTTCGTCGCTTGGATCAACGGCGTCGAGGTCGCCCGGTTCAACATGCCCGACGGCGAACCCCACGCTGACGGCACCGCCCTGCCCGCCCTCCGGGAACCCATCCCGTTCCAGACCTTCGAAATCGCCAACCCGGCGGACATCCTCCGGCCCGGCCTCAACGTGCTGGCCGTCCAGGCCTTCAACGCCTCCCTCAGTCGCAGCAGTGATTTCGGCATCAACGTCCGCCTCGACTACACCGCCGACCTCGCCCCGCCGGTGGTCGAACGGCTCCTGCCCCCGGCCGGCGCGCTGGTCCGCAGCCTCCGCTCGATCGAGGTGCTCTTCAGCGAGCCGGTCACCGGCGTGGACGCCGCCGATCTGCTCGTGGACGGCCGGCCCGCCGACGAACTGGAGGCTTTCTCCGACCAGCAGTACGTCTTCCACTTCGCCGAGCCCGCCCCGGGAACGGTCCAGGTCGCCTGGGCCGCCAATCACGGCATCACCGACCGCGCCGGCACGCCGCATCCTTTCGCCGGCGGCCAGTGGACCTACACCCTCGATCCCAACGCGCCCCCGCCCGGGGTGATTATCAGCGAGTTCATGGCCGACAACGACGACACGCTCCGGGACGAGGACGGCGATCCCTCTGACTGGATCGAACTCCACAACGCCGGGGACGTCACGGTGGACCTGGCCGGCTGGCATCTGACCGACCAGACCAACAACCTCGTCCTCTGGACGCTGCCTTCGCTGGTGCTGGCCCCGGGCGATTACCGGCTCATCTACGCCTCGGGCAAGGACCGCCGCCAACCGCCCGGCCCCTACCACACCAACTTCCGGCTCGCGCGCGAAGGCGGTTACCTGGCGTTGACGGACGCGGACGGCAAGGTCGTCTCCGAATTCCGCTTCTATCCGGAGCAGCGGGAGGACGTTTCCTATGGCCGGGACCGGTTCAACCCGTCGGTCACCGGTTACTTCCCGCAACCCACCCCGGGCGCGCCCAACAGTCAGGGCGGTCCCGGCTTCGCCCCGCCGGTGAGCTTCTCCCCGCCGGGCGGCACGTTCACCGGCTCGATCACCGTGGAGCTTTCGACCACCGATCCCGCGGCGGAGATCCGCTACACCACGGACGGCTCGGTGCCGGACGCCGGGTCGCCGCTCTACACGGGGCCGCTCCGGCTCGACGCTCCCACCCTGATTCGGGCCCGGACGTACGTGCCCGGTCTGCTGCCCGGGGACGTTCGCAGCGAAGCCTACGTGCCCTTGGCGGCCAACGTGTACAACGCCAGCTCCGACCTCCCCTTGGTCGTCATCCACAACTTCGGCGCCGGCGGCGTCCCGGCCAACACCGATCAGCCCGCCGTCATGCTCGTTTTCGAGCCCACCGCCGACGGCCGCAGTTCCCTGACCAACGCCCCGGACTTCGAGGCCCGCGTCGGCATCAACATCCGCGGCTCCAGCACCCAGTGGTACCCCAAGTCCTCCTATTCGGTCGAAATCTGGGACGAAGCCAACGAGGACCGCGACGCCCCCCTTCTGGGCATGCCGGCCGAGTCGGACTGGGTCTTCTACGCGCCCAACAACTTCGAGCCGATCCTCATCCACAATCCTTTCGCCCACGCCCTGAGCCGCCAGATCGGCCGCTACTCGCCTCGCACCCGTTTTGCCGAGGTCTATGTCAACACCCGGGGCGGTCCGGTCACCTCCGCCAATTACATGGGCGTGTACGTGATCGAGGAAAAGATCAAGCGCTCGCCCAATCGCGTGGACATCGAACGCCTCGCCCCCGAGCACACTGAGCCGCCGGAGGTCACCGGCGGTTACCTGCTGAAGATTGACCGCGCCAACGATCCCAGCGACCGCACGTTCCGGGCCGCCGGCCAGACCATCATCTACGAGTACCCCAAGGGCCCCGAAATGGAGACGGCCGCGCGGCGCCCTCAACGGGAATACATCCGGGACTACATCGAGGACTTCGGCGAGGCGCTCAACAGCCCCAACTTCACCGACCCGGTCCGCGGCTACCGCCCCTATATCGACGTTCCTTCCTGGATCGACCACCACCTGCTGAACGTCCTGATGTTCAACGTGGACGCCCTGCGCCTGAGCGCCTACTTCTACAAGCCGCGCAACCGGCCGATCGAGTTCGGCCCCCTGTGGGATTTCGACCGGGCGCTCAACTCGACCGACGGTCGCGACGCCAACCCGCGGGTCTGGCGCGCCCAAACCGGCGACCGGGGGACCGACTTCTTCAACTACCCGTGGTGGGGCCGCCTGTTCCGGGATCCCGATTTCTGGCAGGCCTACGTGGACCGTTATCAGGAACTCCGCGAGGGCGCTTTCTCCCTCGAGAACCTCCACGCCTTGGTGGACGAACTGACCAGCCAGGTCCGCGAAGCCCAGCAGCGGGAGGTGGCCCGTTGGTCGAACCACCGTCCCCGCGGCGGCAGTTACGATGCCGAGATCCGCATGCTCAAGGACTGGCTGGCCGCCCGCGTGGAGTTCATGGACACGAACTTCCTGGACCGCCCCCGCTTCAGCTATCCGCCCGGCCCGGCGCCCAAGGGCCTCAAGCTGACCATCTACCCTGCCGGCAAGTTCGGCACCCGGGTCTATTACACACTGGACGGGACCGATCCGCGGCTGCCGGGCGGCGGCATCCGGCCCGACGCCCTCTCGGCCACCATCCCGGTGACCCTCACCATCAACACCAACGTCCGGGTCACCGCCCGTTGCTACAACCCGGCCCACGCCAACCTCACCGGCCCCAACAACCCGCCCATCTCGACCCCGTGGTCCGGCCTCCGCTCCGCCACCTACATCGTCGAGACACCCCCGGTCCGCATTTCCGAGATCATGTTCCACCCGGTCGCCACGGCCAACGACGGCTCCTGGCAGCCCTCGGACTTCGAGTTCCTCGAGCTGGTCAACATCGGCTCCGACCCGGTGGACCTGCGCGGCTTCCGCGTCTCCGGCGGCATCGATTTCACCTTCACCAATTCGCTGGTGGTGCCCTCCGGCCAACGCGTCGTGCTGGCGGCCAACCGCGAGGCTTTCACGGCTCGTTACGGGCCGTTCCGCCCGGTCGCCGGGGTGTTCACCAACCGGCTCGACAATGCCGGCGAACGGCTCCGACTCGAAGGGCCCTTGGGCGAGCCGATCCTGGACTTCCGCTACGAGGGCGAATGGTTCCCGGCCGCGGACGGCCTCGGCTACAGCCTCGAACCGGTGGATCTGCAAGCCGCGCCCGAAACCTGGTCGTCCCCGGCCCAATGGCGCGCCGCAGGGCCCTGGCTCGGTTCGCCCGGCGTGCCGGGCGAATCCCTGTCCCTGCCGCCCGCGGTCCGGATCAACGAGGCCCTCGCCCACCCGGACCCGCCCGCGGTGGACTGGGTCGAGCTGTACAACCCTGCGGACGTGCCGGCGGACATCAGCGGCTGGTTCCTCTCCGACGATTTCGGCAGGCCGGCGAAGTATCGTTTCCCGGCCGGCACGATCCTCCCGCCCCGGAGCTACCTGGTCATCACGGCGGAAGAGTTCGGCGCCGGGCCGGCGGGCTTTGGCCTCAGCGCCACCGGCGACGAGGTCTTCCTGGTCTCCGCCGATGCCGAAGGGCGCTTCACCGGCCACGCGCACGGGTTCCGGTTTGGCGCGACGGCCAACGGGATGGCCTTGGGCCGGTTGACGGACAGCCTGGACCGGGAACATTTCGTCGCCCAGTGGACGCCCACGCCCGGCCGGCCCAACTTCGGTCCGCGCGTCGGCCCGGTCGTCCTCAGCGAAATCATGTTCCAACCCGCCCCCGTCTTCGGCACCAACAACAACACCCGGGACGAGTTCATCGAAATCGCCAACCTGACGGACCTCGAACAGCCGTTGTTCGACCCGGACGCCCCCACCAACACGTGGCGGCTTCGCGGCGGGGTGGACTTCGACTTCCCGCCCGGCCTGACGCTGCCGCCGCAGGGGCGGCTCTTGTTGGTCGGGTTCGATCCCGAGCGGCGCCTGGTGGATGTGCAGCGTTTCCGCGAGGTTTACCATCTGCCGGAAACCACGCCCTTGCTGGGCCCTTGGCGGGGCAACCTCGCCAACGAAGGCGAATCGATCCGGCTGTTGCGGCCCGACACGCCCCAACCGGCCGGCGGCCCAAGCGCCGAGGTCCCCTATGTGATCGTCGATGAGGTGGATTATGCCCCGGCCCCGCCTTGGCCGGATAACGCCGCCGGCACCGGCCTTTCCCTCCAACGCCGTCCGGAAACGGCCTTCGGCAACGACCCCGCCTACTGGATGGCTGCCGCCCCCACCCCTGCGGCGCCAAACGTCGCCGACAGCACCGATGCGGACGCCGACGGCCTGCCCGATTGGTGGGAACGCGCCCACGGCCTGGCCCCGGACAGCGCATCCGGCAACGACGGTCCCAACGGCGACCCCGACGGCGACGGCGCCACCAACCGCGCCGAATGGCTGGCCGGAACCGATCCGCGCGATCCGGCCGACGTCTTCCGCGTGAGCGCCGCCGACTGGAGTCCCGAAGGCCGCTGGCGGATCCGGTTCCGCCTCCCCTTCAACCGCGCCTGTCGGGTGGAAACCGCCGCCGATCCGGCGGACGGGCCATGGACGAGCGTCGCCG
>RFJD01000235.1 GCA_003695015.1 Verrucomicrobiota bacterium
ATGGTGGGGGACATCGTGCCGGAGGAACCGGGGCTCGAGTGCTATGCCGGCGAGGCCAAGGGCGGCACCAACCACTGGCTTTACACCGCCGCCGGCAAACGCCTCCTGGATCGCTCCCTCGGCGAGCTGGCCCCCAAGGCGGTTTACTGGCTCGACGGCCCCACCAAGGTGTACATCGTCAAGGGCCGCATCCTCCGCTGGCCGGACCGCGAGGTTGGCCGGATCCAAGGCCGCATCGTGGCCATTGCCGACTGCCTCGGCGACTGGCGCGAGGAGGTGATCACCGCCCTCGACGGTGAGGTGCGCATTTACACGACCACGCACCCCACGGACCGCCGCCACGTCTGCCTCCTGCAGGACCGCCTCTATCGCAACGATGTCGCAGTCCAGACGATGGGCTACTTCTTCCCGCCGCAGTTGCGCGAACCGCTGCGGTGACGCCCGCCCAACCTGTGTGAACAACCGCCCGCCAGCCCGCCGGCTTTTGCGGTCGCCGCCGTCGAACCGGCCCGCCTAGACTGCCGGCCGGATGCGCCAGATCCTCAAATCGTCGGGGGCGATGGCCGCCGCCACCCTCATGAGCCGGGTCCTGGGCTTGGTGCGGGAACAGGTTTATGCGTGGTTCATGGGGGACGGCGCGGTGGCCAGCGCCTTCAAGTTCGCCTACCAAGTGCCCAACCTGTTCCGGCGGCTGTTGGGCGAAGGCGCGCTGACGGCGGCGTTCGTTCCGATCTTCAAGGCCAAGGAACGCGAGGAAGGCGAACAGGCCATGTGGGAGGCGGCCAATGCCACGATGTCGGCCGTCGTGGCCGCCACCGCCCTGCTGGTGGGCGTGGTCTGCCTGGGCATCAGCGTGGTGCTGGCCGTCTCGCAGGTGACGTACCAAGTGGACGGCGCCCCCGTGTTTCCGCCCTGGCCCATCCCGATCCTGACGCCGGACACGCGGCTGATGCTGCGTCTTCTGCGGTTGATGTTCCCCTACCTGACGCTGGTCTGCCTGGCCGCCCTTTGCATGGGAATGCTCAACGCCCGGGGCTACTTCTTCCTGCCGGCCCTGGGGGCCACGCTGTTGAACGTGGTAATGATCGGAACGGTGCTGCTGGTCGCGCCGCACTGGGGCGAGGGGCTCGAACACCAGATCTTCGCGCTCGGCGTGGGGGTGTTGGTCGCCGGCGTGGCCCAAGTGGCCTTCCAATTGCCGGTGTTGCGCAAGCAGGGATGGCGCTTCCGGTGGATCAATCCCCGGCGACATCCGGTCGTCCGCGAGGTCATCGTCCGGATGATCCCGGGAACCCTCGGCGTGGCCGCCTACCAGATCAACGTACTGGTCATTCAAAGCGTGGCGTTTGCGGTGGACCGCACGATCGTGGCCTCGTTCGACTACGCGGTGCGGTTGATGGAGTTCCCGCAAGGGGTGATCGGCATTTCGCTGGCGACGTTTCTGCTGCCCACCCTCTCCGGTCTGGCGGCGGACAAACGCTACGACGATTACCGCCGCACGTTGCGCGAGGGGCTGGGGCTGATGGTCTTCCTGAACCTGCTGGCCGCGGTGCTGCTCGCCACCCTGGCCCAGCCCATCGTCCGGCTGTTGTTCGAACGAGGCGCCTTCACGCCAGACTCGACCCGCCGGGCGGCGCTGGCGCTGGCTTTTCTGGCGCCGGGGTTGGTGGCGTTCTCCGGCGTCAACATCGTCGCCCGCGCATTCTATGCCTTGGGCGACACCAAGACGCCCATGCGGGTGAGCGTGTTTTGCCTGGGAATCAACATCCTGATCTCCCTGCTGCTGGTCGGCCCCATGCGGCAAGCCGGCCTGGCGCTGGCCAACAGCCTGACCTCCTATCTGAACCTCTGGCTGCTGCTCCGCGCCCTGCGCCTGAAGCTCAAGCGACTGGACTTCGGCCCCCTCCGGGCCACGCTGGCCTCGGTGGGCGCGGCGGCCGCGGTGGCGGGAATCGCGGCCTGGGGGGCGGCGAGCGCTTGGGACCGGTTCGTGGGGCACGCGGGTTTGCCGGCCCAAATCGGCCATGTCTTCGGCCCCGCCCTGGCGGCGGCCGGGGTTTACGGCGCCCTGACCGTGTTTCTCCGGGTGCCCGAGGCCAAAGAATGCGTGCAAATGGCCCGATCCTTGCTAAATCGTCTCCGCGGTGGCGGCGATCGTTGAGATCGGCAAATCGAGCCTTTACAGCCGGCGGCCGATCCGCCAACCTGCCGCCAACGATTGTTCGGATTTATGCAACGCAAGCTACAACTCGTCCTTTGTGCCGGCCTGCTGGCCCTGATCGGCGCCGGTTGTGCGGGTCCCGAGAAAAAGCTCGGTCGCGGCATCACCAACGCCACCGAATTCGCGCGCTTGGGTGAACTGCGTCGCTCCGTCGAGCAAACCGCCGTCTTCGACTCGGTGCCGCAATCCTACACCACCGGGGTCATCCGCGGCTTCAACCGCAGCATCATCCGCACCCTGTACGGCGTGTACGAAATCGCCACCTTCCCCTTCCCCAGCTACGACCCGGCGCTGGGCCCCGGCAACCGCCTGATGCCGGACGCCACCGTGGACCCGGCCTTCCCCGACAGCTACAAGCCGGGCCGCCTGGCCGCGCCGGTCTTCGAGACCGACACCTCCCTGGGATTCGCGGGTGGCGACATCGCCCCGTTCATTCCCGGCAGCCGGTTCCACATCTTCGACTATTGATCGCCGCCTGAGCTGAGGGAGGCGCCGGGAACATCCCCGGGCGCCTCCTTTTGCTTTGCTCCCATGGCCACGACCATCCAGACCCCCGCCAAGGTCAATCTCCTGCTCAACGTCCTGGGCAAACGCCCCGACGGCTTCCACGAACTCGAGACCATCCTCCTGCCGGTGCCGCTCTACGACTCCCTCGAGTTCGACTTCGGCGGCGCGGACCAGACCCTCGAATGCGACCAACCCGGCGTGCCCACCGGCGAATCCAACCTGGTCCTCCGCGCCGCCCGGCTTTTTGCCGAAGCCGCCCATGTCAACGCCTGTTTCCACGCCCGGCTGGTCAAAGCCATCCCCGCCGAAGCTGGCTTGGGCGGTGGCAGCAGCGACGCCGCCGCCACCCTCCTGGCCCTCAACCGCGAGTTCGAGCGCCCCTTGGACGAGGCCGCGCTCCGCGAGCTGGCC
>RFJD01000236.1 GCA_003695015.1 Verrucomicrobiota bacterium
CCACCGCACGGCCCGGAACCTGGTCATCGCCATTCGCGCCCTGCATGAGCGGGGTTACGTGGTGGGGGACCTGAACGAGTCCAACATCCTGGTCTCGGAGCGGGCCCTGGTGACGCTGGTGGACACCGACTCGTTCCAGGTATGGGACGCGGAGACGGGCGTGCTGTATCGCTGCCGCGTGGGAAGGCCGGAGTTCACCCCGCCGGAGCTCCAGGGCAAGTCGTTCGCGCGGATCAATCGCGGGCCGGAGCAGGACCACTTCGGGGTGGCGACGCTGGTGTTTCAATTGCTGATGGAGGGGACGCACCCGTTTGCCGGGGTGTACCACGGGCAGGGGGAGGCGCCGGTGTACGCCGAACGAATCGCCGCCGGGCATTTCCCGCACTTGGGACGGGCGGACATCCCGTATTCGCCGAGTCCGGCGGCGCCGCGGTTCGAGTGGCTCCATCCGGTGCTGCAGAACCTCTTCATCCGTTGTTTCCACGACGGGCATCTGGACCCCTCGCTCCGGCCGGACACGATCAGTTGGCTGTACGGGCTCGAGGAGGCGGAGGCGGCGTTGGCTGCCTGCGACGTCAACCCGCAACACGTCTTCAGCAGCCACCTGGCCGCTTGTCCTTGGTGTGAGCGAAAGGCGCTGTTGGGCGGGCGCGATCCGTTCCCCAGCGTCGAGGCGGTGCGGCGCAAGGAGCATCTGAAACCGCCGCCCACCCGGCCCAAACGTCCGGCGGTCCGGCCCGCCATGCCCCGGCCGGCGCCGCGGCCGTTCGTGTTCCCGGGCGGGGGTGGTTCCCGGCCGCCGGTGCCGCCGCCGATTCCGAAGCGCGGGCGCGGGTCCGGTGGCGGCGTTGCGGGCAGGGGCGGCGGGCCTTCCCCGCGGGGACGCTTCCTGACGCCGGAGCAGGTCCGCGCTTTGCGGATGGCCTTCGGCGCTCTGCGGCGGAACGAATGGGCTTGGTGGGCCGTGGCCGTCGCGGGAGCGGCCTTGGTGACGGCGGTGTCGCCGGCTTACCGGATCGGGAGCCTGATCCTCGCTTCGCTGGGCGTCGTGTTGGGCGTCATCGGCGAGTACAAGGCGGGCGATTGGCAACGGGCCGGCCGCGGCCGGTGGCCGTCGCGAGTGGCGGTGTTGTTGAGTGCCCTGGTGCTGTTGATTTGCGCCCTGCGCCGCTGAGAAGCGGTCGGGAAACGGGTTGAACACGGCCGGGGCGCCGCGTACTTTCCCGCGCACGACGAATCATGACTTCCCAAACGCCATCCAAGTCGGCCGGTCCGCGTGTCTTCAGGCGGCTTGCACGCGGGAGCCGGAGCCCGGCCCGGCCGGTCGGGGATGGCGTTCCTTGCGCATGAACAGCAGGGTGTCCATGGAGCGCAGGCTTCCAGCCTGCACGTTGTTCTGGTGCGGGTTTCCAGCCTGCGCGTTGTTGTGGTGCGGGCTTCCAGCCTGCATGTTCCCGGGCAAAGGCGTTTTTCACGCATGAACGGCGGTTTGTGGCATTTGATCGGTTCGATCCTGGCTTGGCTGTTGGTGGCGGCCTGTGTGGGATGGCTGGGGTGGTTGTGGTTGCGGGCCGCGGAAGACAGGCCCGGCCTGATCAAGCGTTGGCTGCTGAGTGTGCCGCCGTTGGCCTTCATTTTTCTCTACGTCGGCCCGCGGCTCGACGAAGGTGGGGCCTTGGGCGCCTTCATCTATGTGGGGATGTTGGTCGCAGCCGGGCTGGTGCTGGCGGTCATTTGGGCGCCCTATATCAACGACCTGTTCAGCCGGCCGCTGACGAACATTTTCGACGGCGGCCGCACGCCGCCCGACAAGGAGCCGTTGACCTCGATGGTCGAGGCGCGCCGCAAGCAGGGGCGCTACGCCGAGGCCGCCCGGTTGATGCGGGAGCAACTGGCCGAATGCCCCGGCCATTTCGGCGGGCAGATGTTGCTGGCGGAGATTCTGGCGGACGACCTCCACGACCTGCCCGGCGCCCGGGCGGTGATCGCCGAAATCCTCACCCAGGAACACCACAGCCCCAAACAGATCGCCTACGCGTTGACCCGGATGGCCGACTGGTATCTGAAACACGCCGGGGACGTCGAGGCCGCGCGGGATTGCTTCGAGCGCATCCTGCGGCTGTTTCCCGATTCGCCCCAGGCGCACATGGCCCGCCAGCGGCTGGCTCACTTGCCGGGTGTCGAACGCGAACTCCAGCGGCCGAAGGTGAAGCTGGAAGCCCCACGCGCCGATCCTCATTTGGGCGTCCGCCGGACTCCATCGTCGCCGGTCCGACACGAGCCGGCGGTCGAGGAGGAGGTCCGGGCCCTGGTGGAGCAGCTCGAACAATTCCCGGACGACAACGAAGCCCGCGAACGGCTGGCGGACCTGTACGCCGGGCCGTGCGGACGCCCGGACCTCGCCATCGAACAATTCGAAGAACTCCTCGCCCAGCCGCACGTCCCCGAGGCGCATGTGGCGCGATGGCTGAACCGCATGGCCGACATCTACATCGCCCTGCCCCAGGGGGAAGCCAAAGCGCG
>RFJD01000237.1 GCA_003695015.1 Verrucomicrobiota bacterium
AGGGCGATGCGCACCGCGGCGGCCACGTCCTTGGCCGGGACGTGGTCGGAGCCGAAGGTGCCCATGCCGATGGCCGGCATCTTGGCGCCTGAGGCAAGCGTCCGCTGCGGTACCCGGGCCGGATCGATTCGTTCGTCGGCCGCCGTCCCCGAGGTGATGTGGTTGCCGTTCGTCATGTTCGATGGCAGTTTGCCACGAACCCACACGAGGCAAAATGTCGCCACTTGACCGTTGAATGGATATTGTTGACGTCGCGTGAGCCGCGAACGACCACCGGAGAAACCGTCGTTCATCTCGACCCAGGTCGAGCGGGGCCGGTATTTGTTCCTCGATCTGAATCCGCCGGCGGAAAAGGAGTTCGCCCTGGTGTGCGCGGGCCGGGAGGAGTGCGCGCCGGATTACGCCATCCATCGCCGGGGCTTCCGCTATCGAGCCTTGGAGTACGTGGCCGGGGGACGCTGGGAATTGGAGATGGGCGGACAACGTTGGGAGCTGGGACCCGGCGCGGTGTTCAGCTACGGCCCCGGTGTCACTTACTCCATCCGGTTGGTGGACCCCCGCAATCCGGTGAAGTTCTTCGTGGATTTCGCCGGAACGCGGGTCCCGACGTGGCTTCGCGCCGCCGGTCTGGCCGAACCCCGTCCCCGCCATCTCCACCAGACCCGCTGGATCCACGATCTGCTCGAGCAACTGCTCGATTGCGCCAACCTCTCCCGCGCCGCCGCCCGCCGGCTGGGCCATCGTCTGGGGGAACTGATCCTGCTGCGGCTGCGGGAGGACCTGCGTTTCGCCGGTGATCCCCACCCGGAGTCCTATCACACCTTCGAGCGTGTCCGCCAACTGCTGCAGACCGACTATCTGCGGTTCCACACCATCGAGGCGCTGGCGGAGGCGTGTCACGTGACGCCGGCCTATCTGGCGCGACTGTTCCGCCGGTACGCCGACGAAACGCCGTTCCAGTACCTGACCCGCTTGAAAATGGATCACGCGGCCGAGCTGCTCCTGCACCGGCGCCGGACGGTCAAGGAAGTCGCCGCCGAGGTCGGCTTCGACGATCCCTACCACTTCTCGCGCGTCTTCAAGCGCGTCCACGGCGTTTCCCCGGCCCATTTCCGGCGGGGGCAATGAGGGAACCGGCCTGCCCGGCGATGCAGCCCGTCCGGCGCCCTTCCCGGCCGGCCGATCCGATCAAGCCGCCGGCCGTTCGCGCAGGAACCGGGCCAACTCCCGTCGCGTGGGGATGCCGGCCTGGCCGCCCAGCCGGGTCGCCTTGAGCGCCGCGGCGGCGGCGGCCTCCCGCACCCGTTCCCGCAACGGCAATCCGCGCGCCAGTGCCGCCGCGTAAGCGCCGTGGAACACGTCGCCGCAACCGGTGGTGTCCACGACCTTCACCGAAAACGCGGGCTGATGCCACGGCGCGCCGGCCCCGTCGTAAACCCAACAGCCTTCGCGGCCGCAGGTGACGATGACCACCGCCCGATCCTCGCGCCACAACCGCCGGGCGCCCTCGGCCGGATCATCCGTCCCCACCCGCCGGCGCACAAAGGCCTCCGGCACGACCAGATGATCCGCCAACGCCACCAACTCGTCGAACAACGGGTCGTCCCCGTTCTCGAGATCGCCCACCACCGCCACGCCCGCCTCCCGGGCCGCCCGGGCGGCGCGCACCATGCCCCGCAAACCCCAACGGTCCACCAGCAGCACCTTGGCGCTCTGAATCCAGCCACGTTCTGGCAACCGGGGATCCGCCCCGCTGCCCTCGCCCAGATCATAGAGGATGGTGCGGGTCTGGGTTTCCTCCTCGACGACCACGAAGGCGTGGACGACCCGCACCCCGCGGCGACGAACCACGCGGCTGGTGTCCACGCCCTCGCGTTCGAAGGTTTTCAGGACGAAGGCGGAGTCGTCCCCCTCGCCCAGACGGCCGGCGTAGGCGGCCCGGACGCCCAGTCTGGCGGCGGCCACCAGGGCGGTGGCGGTCAGACCGCCGCATTGCCGCTGGTGACGGCGCAGGGGCTGACGGGCGTCCCGGCCCGGGTATCGCGGGACGAACAGCAGTTCATCCACGGCCACACAACCGAGGCCGATCACCTCGGGGCTCCCGTTCGCGGCGGATCGAGGGCGTTTCATAGCAAAAGCTGGAGGTAAACGGCGTCGTGCCATTGGTCGAACTTCCATCCCGCCTCGCGCAGGCGGCCGGCTTCCACGAAACCCAGGCGGCGGTGCAGGCGCAGGCTGACTTCGTTGCCGCCGTCGATGGCCGCGATGACCGAATGCATGCCCAGGGCGCGAGCCTCGGCAATCAAGGCCTCGAGCAGCCGCCGTCCGATCCCCTGCCCGCGTTGGTCCGGCGCGACGTAGAGGGAGTTCTCGACCGTGAACCGCCAGCCCGGCTTGGGGTTGAAGGGACTGAGGGAGCCCCAGCCGACGACCCCGAGGCCCGGCCGCTCGGCCACCAGCACCGGCAGGCCGGCCCGGCAATGGGCCTCCCACCAGACGCGGCGGCTTTCGACGGTTTCCTCCTCGAGGTCCCAGGTGGCGGCGGTGTGGCGGATGGCGTGGTTGTAGATGGCGGCGATGGCCGGCAGGTCGGCCCCGGTGGCCGGCCGAATGCGCACATCGGCAGGGCGCCTGTCGGCCATGGGCGGGTCACGAGGTCGCGGCCGGGGCCGGCGGTTCGATCCACTTCCCGTGCTCGCGGATCAGGTCCACGAGCCGGTCCACCGCCTCGGCCTCCGGGATGTTGAACTTCACCGGGGTCTTGCCGACGTAAAGGTTGACCTTGCCGGGGGCGCCGCCCACGTAGCCGAAATCGGCGTCGGCCATTTCGCCGGGGCCGTTCACGATGCAGCCCATGATGGCGATCTTGACCCCTTTGAGGTGGGCGGTGCGGGCCTTGATGCGGGCGGTGACGGTCTGGAGGTTGAACAGAGTGCGGCCGCAGCTCGGGCAGGCGACGTAGTCGGTCTTGAAGGAGCGGGAACCGACCGCTTGGAGGATGTTGTAGGCCAGGCGGAGGGCTTGCGAGGCGTCCGGCTCCAGCCGCACCCAAAGGGCGTCGCCAAGGCCATCCGCGAGCAACGCCCCCAGAACCGTGGCGCTTTGCAGCAAAGCCAGCCGCGAAGGCAACGGCGGTTCCGGCAGCCGGAGGCAGTCCTTCAGGAGGATCGGCCAGCGGCAATTCATCTGCCGGAGCCGGGCCGCCAGCAGCCGGAAGGCCGTGATGGCCGGCAGCGGCACGTCGTCCCGCACCGTCACCAGCCCCGCCCCCTCGGGCAGGGCGAACGGCTGCCGGGGATCGACCCCGACCACCGGCAGGTCCTCCACGACGCCTTCGGGCCGGACGTCCTGTCCGGGAGCGATCGGCCCGAGCGCCTCCCGTTGCGCCCGCGAAACCACCACCCGGATCGGCTCGTCGCCGCCGCAGGCCAACCCCTCCCCCAACGGCAGCTTGTCCGCCGGCCGCCGCCGGTACTCGAAGGGATCGAACGGCAGCGGCGGGCAATCGGGCAGCGGTTCGAGGTTGGCGAGCCGGCCGGTCTGCTCGATCAGGTCCCGGCAAACCGGGATTTCGTGAATCGAATCCTCGGTGAGCGACACGCGGATGGTGTCGCCGATCCCGTCACAAAGCAGGGCGCCGATGCCGATGGCGCTCTTGATCCGGCCGTCCTCGCCCTCGCCGGCCTCGGTGACGCCCAAGTGCAACGGGTAATTCCAGTCCGGCCCCAACTCCGCCAACCGCGCCGCCAACAACCGGTAGCAGGCGATCATCACCTTCGGGTTGGAGGACTTCATCGAGAAGACCAGGTCGTGGAAACCGTGCCGGCGGCAGACGCGGGCGAATTCCAAGGCGCTTTCGACCATGCCCAACGGCGTGTCGCCGTAGCGGTTCATGATGCGATCGCTGAGCGAGCCGTGGTTGGTGCCGATGCGCAGGGCCCGCC
>RFJD01000039.1 GCA_003695015.1 Verrucomicrobiota bacterium
GTACAGGATGTTGCCCAGCGCCAGCCAGCCGAGCCACGGCAGCCAGAAGGCCGCCCCGTCCGGCAACATCGGCGTCGCCACCCGGATCAGGCCGTACAACCCGAAGTTCTTCAGGGCGCCGGCATGGATCACCGCGATCGGGCTCGGCGCCGTCGCATAACCCATCGGCGCCCACGTGTGAAACGGCCACAACGCCGCCAGGATCCCAAACCCCAGCATCAACGTGCCGAACACCGCCTTCTGCACCCCCGCCGGCATCGGGTCCGCCGCCAGATGCCGCCGCAGTTCCACCACATCCAGCGACCGGAACTCCGCCCCGGCGTACACCCCGATCAGCCCCACCAGGACCAGCAGCGATCCCACGGTCAGGTAGATCGTCAGCTTGTAGGCGGCATATTCGCGCTCTTCGCCACGCCCCCAGATGCCGATGCCCAGGAAGGTCGGGATCAATGCCAGTTCATGGAACACGAACATCAGCAGCAGATCCTGCGCCACGAAAGCCCCCAACACCCCGCCGCTCATCACCAGCAGCAGCAGATAAAACTCCTTCTCGCGCGTGGCGATCTCCCGGGCCCAGCAAGCCGCCGCAAACACCACCACCGCCGTGGGCAACAACAACGCCGCGCTCAGGCCGTCCAACCCCAGGTGATAGCCGGCCCCCAGGAAGTCGATCCAACCCGCGTATTCCTCGAACTGGAGGCCGGCCCGGGCCGGATCGAATCCGGCGAAAACCCGCACCGCGCCGAGCAGCGAAAGCAGGGTCGATCCCAGCGCCAGCAGCCGGAACAGCACGCGGTATTCCTTCGGCAGCAGTGCCACCAGCACCGCCGCCACCAAGGGCCCCATCACGATGAGCGTCAGCCACGGCATGCCTCGGTCACTCCCAAGCCAGCATCAACCACAACCACAAGACCACGCCCGCCACGAAGAAGAGCGCGTGTATCTGCACGTTGCCCGTTTGCACCCGGCGCACCAGGCGGCCGGCCGAGGCCACCAGCCCGTGCAACCCTCGAATGAGAAACCCGGCCAGCACCCAGCGATCGGCCGCGGCGCAGGCCGATCCCGCCAGGTCATGCGCCCGCACCAACACGCCCTCGTACAACGCATCCAACCGGAACGCCTCCCGGCACCAACCGCCCAACGCCCCGAGGGATTCATCGAGCGGATCGCTCACCGCCTTCCGGTACCACAACCACGCCGCCCCGCCCCCGAGCAGCGTCGCCGCCAAAGCCGCCAGCGCCACCCCAGGCGCATGCACCCACGGTCCCACGAAACGCGCCCAGACCGAGCCGCCGCCCTCCCCGGCCACGCCGAACACCCGGCCATAGGCTTCGTCGATCCCCCACAAACCGCCCAGCACCGTCGGCACCGCCAGCAGCAGCATCGGCCAGCGCATCACGCCGGGCGCTTCCGGCGCGCAATCCACCGCTTGGGATTTCGCCGGCCCCAGGAACGTCACCGTCGCCACCCGCACCATGTAGAACGCGGTGAGCGCCGACCCCACGAGCGCCAGCAGATACATCCCGGTCCGATGCTCCTCATGGGCCAGTGCCAGGATGGCGTCCTTGCTGTACGCCCCGCTCAACGGCGGCACGCCGCACAGGGCCAGCGTCGCCAGACCGAAACACGCAAACGTCACCGGCATCCGCCGCGCCAACGCGCCGAGCTTCCAGATGTTTTGCTCCTGATGGTGCAACGCGTGGATCACCGCCCCCGCGCCCAGGAACAACAGCGCCTTGAACGCCGCGTGGGTGCTGAGGTGGTACATCGCCGCCACCGGGCCCCGGCCATCGCCCGCCAGCCCCACGGCGAGCATCATGTAGCCGAGTTGCGAAATCGTGGACCAAGCCAGCACCCGCTTCAGATCGTCCTGCCGACAGGCCACCACCGCCGCCATCAGCGCCGTGAACAAACCCGTCCATGCCACGATTTCCAAAGCCGCCGACCCCGGCGCCGCCAGCAACACGAACCACCGGCACAGCAGATACACCCCCGCCGCCACCATCGTCGCCGCATGAATGAGCGCGCTGACCGGCGTCGGACCCTCCATCGCGTCCGGCAACCACACGTGCAGCGGGAATTGGGCCGACTTGCCCACCGCGCCCAAAAAGATCAACACACCCGCCACCGTGGCCGTCGATCCCAGCGCCTCCGGATTGGCGGCAAGGATTTCGCGGATCCGCGCCAGATCCAGCGTGCCCAGCGATTGCCAAACCAGCAGCACCCCCGCCAACAGGCCCAGATCACCAACCCGGTTGGTGAGAAACGCCTTCTTGGCGGCGTCCGCCGCCGTGACCCGCTCGTGCCAGTGACCGATGAGCAGGTAGCTCGAAAGCCCCACCAGCTCCCAGCAGAAGTAGGCTTGGAGCAGATTGGGCGCGAGCACGATGCCCAGCATCGCCAGCGTGAAAAGGCACAATCCCGCGAAATAACGCCCCCACCACGCGTCCCCCCGCATGTAGCCCAGCGAATAGACCTGCACCAACGCCGCCACCCCGGCCACCACCAGGGTCATCGGCCGGCTCAAGCCATCCAACAACCACCCCACCGAGACCGTGAAACCGCCGGCCTGCAACCAGACGATCTCCCCGCGGGCGTCGATCCCCTGCCGCCAGGCCCACCACGCCACCAGCAACGTTCCCAGGGCGCTCCCCACCGCCAGCCGCGCCACCACTGCCGGCCGTTGCCGGCGCCAGCCACACCAAGTGATCCCCCCCACCGCCAAGAGGGGCAACACCAGCAAGAGCCAGGGCAACGTCTCCATCGGCCGGGAATCAGTGTTTCATCGTGGCCAGATCGTCCACCCAGGTGGTCCGGCATTTCCGGTAAAGGGCCACGATCAACGCCAGCCCCACCGCCACTTCGGCCGCCGCCACGGTGATCACGAAGAACACCAGCACCTGGCCGTTGAGGTCGCCGTTGTACCGGGCGAACGCCACCAAGGCCAGGTTGGCCGCGTTGAGCATCACCTCCAGCGACATGTACAGGTTCAGCAGATTCCGCCGCAGGATCACCCCCAGCACCCCCAGGCAAAAGAGGATCCCGCTCACCGCCAGGTAATGCTCCAAACCCACGCTCATCGCCCCGCCTCCTTTCGACTCAACAAGATGACCCCGATCATCGCCACCAGGAGCAGGATGGACATCACCTCGAACGGCAGCAGGTGCGCGGTGAACAACGCCTCCCCCAGCGCGCCCGGATCGCCCTCGACCGGCGGTCCCGTCTCGGCCGGCAGCGTCAACCGCCCGCGAACCGCCTCCAGCAACGCCGCCAGCAAGGCCAGCGACGCCGCCCCGCCCCACAACAGATTCCGCAGGCGATAGCGCTGGCGCTCCTCGACCTGCAGGTCCAGCAGCATGATCACAAACAGGAACAGGACGATGACCGCCCCGGCGTAAACCAGCACCTGCACCGCCGCCAGAAAGAACGCCCCCAACAAGACGAACAGGCCGGCCATCGACAGGATGGTCAGCACCAAGAACATCGCGCTGGTGACCGGGTTGCGGCTGAAAGGGTTGGCCACCACCAGAAACCCGCACACCAGCGTCAGCGCGGCAAAAATGTAGAACAGGACGTCCTGCATGCTCGGCTCGCTACCGGGCCCGGCAACGCGCGGCATTCAACCGGAGCCCCGCATCCGGTGGCAAGCTTCCTCTGCCGCGCTTCGGCAAACCCGCCGAGCCCGGGAGCATGGGTTCGCCCCAATCGCCGCGGCTGCCGCGCCCGCTTGCCTGAGGTTCCCCGACGCGCCATGCTCGGCCCCGGTGCCAAACCCATCCACAGCTTTCCGGTGGCGTCGCCTGCTCGGTCTGGGGCTCGCAGCGTGGACGGCGCTGCACGCCGATGCCGCCTGGCCGATCGAGTGGGGGCCGACTGCCTCTCTCGGGGGCGGCTGGGGACGGATGATCGAGGTCGCCAACGGTTCCTGGCTCGCCGTCACCACCCGCTATCCGCCCGGCACGAACAGTCACCTGCGCCTCTCCCGCAGCACCGACCAGGCCCGTTCCTGGACCACGCTGGCCGAGGTCCGCGAACCCGGCCGCACGCTGGACAACGGCGAGCTGGTCCGGCTGCCCGACGGCGTCTTGTTGCTCACGATGCGGTCGCTCATCCCCAACGACTCCTACCGCCTGCCGGTGTATGCCAGCACCGACGGCGGGCGCACGTGGACTTTCCGCAGTCTCATCGACGCCAACGAGGGTCCGTCCGCCCGGCAGGGTCGCGGCTTGTGGGAGCCGGATTTCTGGGTGCTCGACGACGGCCGCCTCGTCGTGACCTATTCCAACGAGACGCACGACGGCTACAGCCAGTTGATCTCCCTGCGGGTCTCGACCGACGGCGGCTTGACGTGGGGGCCCGAGCAATGGGCGGTCGCTCCCCCGGCCGGAAGCAACCTGCGCCCGGGCATGTCCCAAATGACCCGGATGGCCAACGGCGAGTATCTCCTCGTGTACGAGGTCGTGAACTCGGGCCGCGCCGACGTCCATGCCAAGGTCTCCCCTGACGGCGTGCACTGGCCCGAGGGCCTTGGCGCCCGCATCCCCTGCCAGCATTGCGGGCCGTTCGTGACGGCGTTGAGCAACGGGCTGGTGCTGGTCACCTCCTGCGAAAACGAGATTTCCTTCAGCGAGGATTTCGGCCGGACCTGGCAGCGCATCGACCCGCCCGCCTGGCCGTTGGGTTTTGCCCACACCTGGCCGGCGATCTACCAGACCCGGCCCGACGAGGTCGCGGTCATGGCCGTGAACAACGGCGTCCGCCTGCGCTTCGGTTCGCTGAC
>RFJD01000238.1 GCA_003695015.1 Verrucomicrobiota bacterium
GGAGGCTTGATGATTCTGGACCTGAGCGATCCGGCGAACCCGGTCCAAGTCGGGACCTACGCCGGGCTGGACGGGCTGGCCGGCATTGCCCTGTCGGGCACCCGGCTGTACCTCGCCGATCAAGAGTCAGGCATTCTGATCCTGGACGTGAGCGACCCGACCCGGCCGGTGCTGATGGGCCGCCACCCCAGCCTCCGCATGACCCGGCTCCTCGCGGCCTCGGGAGGATTGGTTTTCGCCACCCAGGGAAGGGGCGGCATGCAGATCTTGGATGTCAGCAACGCGGTTGGATCGGTCGCCCTGAGTTATCTGTACCCGCCCTCAGGCCCCGGCATCCTCGTGAGAGCGACTGTGTCAGGAAACTTGGTTTTTGCCCCTGATGGCTTTGCCTCGGTGGTGATCTACGACCTGAGTGACCCCGTGCATCCCGTTCTTCGCGGTCGCCATGAAATCGAAGGCCGGGTCCGGTGTGTGGCGGTGGCAGGTCATTTGGCGTTCGTGGCGACCGAACTTGCCGGACTGGCCGTGCTGGACGTGAGCGATCCGGCCAAGCCGGTTCCCCTCCCCGGCCTCGATGTCTCCGGCTCGAAAGTCGTCACGTCGGGCAACCGGGCCTACCTGGCAGGCGGCAAACAAGGGCTGGTGATTCTCGAATACCCGGACCTGGGGGCCGACGCCATTCCGCCGGCGATCATCGAAGGACCGCGGGACCGGACCATCGCCGCCGGCCAGCCGGTTTGGTTCTGCGTACGCGCCGACGGCAGCGCGCCCCTTCGGTACCAGTGGCAGCGCGACGGGGAGGACATCCCGGGGGCGACGCAGCCCTGCCTGGCGTTGTCCGAGGTGGCGTTGGCCGACTCGGGCGCCCGGTTCCGTTGTGTCATTTCCAACGACCATGGCGCCGTTGCCAGCAAGGAGGTGGTGTTGACCGTGTTCGAGCAGCGCCTCTTGGGCCGCTGGAGCGCGCCGTCCGGATGGGTGTCCACCGCCCTGGCGGTCACACCCGACACCGTCTATCTGAGCGGCGGCGAAGCCGGGCTGGCGGTGGTGCGGGTCAGCGATCCGGCCGAGCCGGTGTTGCTCGCCGTCCACGAAACGGAGGGGCCGGCGAAGGACGTGGCGGTGACGAACCACCTGGCCTTCGTGGCGGAGGGCGAAGCCGGGTTGAGCATCCTGGACGTCGGCGACCCCGCCCACCCGGTTCGGATCGGCCGCCACGCCGTCGAGGGCGATGCGCGAAGGGTGGTCGTGACGGGGAACCTGGCACTGGTGGGCGGCGATTTCCCTGTCGATGACGGGCGAGCGGGCACCATGGTGCTGGACGTCAGCGATCCGACCCATCCGGTGACCGTCGGCCATCAACCTGCAGGCAGCGAAGCCTTGGCCGTGTCCGGCCGCTTGGCCATCGGCGACGTCTCCACAAGACTCTCCTTACTCTTCGATGTGACCCAACCATCCGGACCGGGTTGGGGGCTGCTCATGCCGGCCTATTCGACGGGCAAACCAGCCCTCGCGGGCGGCCTAGCAGTGATGGCTTACCCTGACTGGTACCTCACTTCCGGCGGCAGAGTGGCGCTTTTCGACGTGAGCGATCCGGCCAACACCGTCTGGCTGGCTGACTGGTATTCCGGAGGGACGCCTCATGACTTGGCGATCTCCGGCCGGGTGGCCTTTGTCACGCAAGGCACGGCCGGCCTCTCGATCCTGGACATCAGCAACCCCGCCTGGCCGACGTGGATCGGCGGTTTTCCCACCGAGGCCGAGGCTCTCCTCGTCGGCGTGGCGGGAACACGCGTCTTCCTCCTGACCGCGGACCAAGAACTGCTGATTCTGGACTACGCGGACCTGCCGGGATTGAGCGAACCGTTTGCCCCTGTGCTGTCAGTCGGGTTGTCGGACGGCGCCCTCGTCCTGAACTGGACCGCGGCCGAGGAGGACTGGATCTTGGAAGCAGCCGACCGGCTGGGCGGCGGCGCCCCCACCCGATGGCAGCCGGTGGAAGCCGCCCCGTCCGCGTTGGGCAACCGCCGCACCGTCATGCTGCCGCTGGAAGCCGGACCGAAGTTTTATCGGCTCCGACGGCCATGAACGCCGGACCGGACCGGCCCCTTGCGTCCCCACGAGGCCCGGAATCCGGCAGAACCCCGGTGTTCTGCGGGGGACGCATGGCGGCATCCTGGCGTGGCTCCGGACAACGCCCCCCACCGTTCCCGCACGCCGCCAAGGGGGGCCGCACCATCCCGGAAAGCCCCTTCCGCAAGTCATTTCGGGCTGGCGACAACGGGCGGTTTGCTCCCGGCGGGTTGCGCTTGAGACCGGCCCGGTTCTCGGCCCAACCTCCCGGCCGTGAACATTGTGATCGTCGGCATCGGCGAAGTCGGGCGTCACTTGGCCCGCAGCCTGTCCGAGAAGCAGCACAGCCTCACGATCATCGAATCCTCCGAGGCGATGGCGGAGGCGTTGCGGGACCAGTTCGACGCTCACGTCATCCACGGCAACGGCTCCTCGGTGGCCACGCTGGCGGAGGCCAACGTGGCGGAGGCGGACGTGGTGATGGCGCTTTCGGGCGACGACAACGCCAACCTGGTTTGCGCCTCGCTGGCCCGGGCCATGGGCGCCGGACGCACCATCGCCCGGGTCCACGCGGCCACCATCCGGGACCAGTGGTTGTTCGACGTGCGGCAGCACTTCGGGATCGACCACCTGTTCAGCACGCAACGGCTGGCGGCCATCGAGCTGGCCAAACACGTGCGCAATCCGCAGGGGTTGTTGGTCCATGAGCTGGCGCGGGGCCGGATCGAGGTCCAGCAGGTCCGGGTGGCGGCCGACAGCCCTTTTGTCGGCAAACCCCTCCGGGAGCTGAGCCTGCCCAAGCGGTTCCGGATCGGGTCGGTCCAGCGGGGCGAACGCAGCTTCATCGCGGGTGCGGAGGACGTGTTGGAGCCGGGCGACTTGGTCACGATCTTCGGGGCGCCGAAGGTGGTCTCGGAGATGTTGCCGAAGTTCTGCACCAGCGAGGCGCCGGACGAGGAGGTCAGCGTGGTGATCTTCGGCGGGGGCGAGTACGGCTTTTCGCTGGCGCAGATGCTCGAGGGGCGGCGGTGCCGGGTGCGGATCATCGAGCGGGACGAAGCGCTCTGCCAGGACCTGTCCGAAAGCCTGCGGCACACGGTGGTCATTCACGGCGACGCCACCTCGCTCCAGCAGCTCAAGGAGGAACAGGTGGGCGAGGCGGACTTTTTCATCGCCGCCAGCGAGGACGACGAAGACAACGTCATGACCTGCCTGCAGGCGAAGAACCTGGGAACCCGGTACTGTCTGACCTTGATCCATCGGGCCGACTACGCGGACGTCATCGTGCGGAACCGGGAACGGCTGCAAATCCACGCCGCCGTGAGCCCGCGGGAGGCGGCCGACGCCGACCTGCTGCGGTTCATCAGCACCGAACGGGCCAACGTGATCCTGGCGTTGCCCGACGGGACCGAGATCGTCGAGGCGGTGATTCCGGAGGACAGCGAATTGAACGGCCGGAAAATCCGGGAGGTGAAGTGGCCCAAGGGCAGCGGGTTGGTGGCCTTGATCCGGGCGTCGGAGGCGCTGGTGCCGGGGCCGGACGACGAGATGGAGGCGGGCGAGATCCTGTATGCGCTGGTGTCCCCGGAAGCGCACCGGGCGTTCATGCGGTTGATGACACGCTGAGGGCATGAACTACCGCTTGTTGAGCCGGTTGTTGGGGGCGCTGGCGTTGCTGCAAAGCGGCGCCATGGCGGCGTGCCTGGCGTTCGCCTGGTGGCAGGCGCGACGGGGCGGCGACCCGGGCGCGGTCCGGGCGTTGGGATGGTCGGTGGCGGTCGCGGTGGCCGTGGGGCTGGCGTTGCTGCTCCTGGGCCGGGGCGGCGGCCGGGAAATCCTGCGCAAGGAGGCGGTGGCCGTGGTGGGATTGGGCTGGTTGCTGAGCGCGGCGCTGGGCGCGTTGCCCTTCATGCTGGGCGAACCGGCGCTGGGGCCGATTCCTGCGTTTTTCGAGGCGATGTCCGGGTTCACCACGACCGGATCGACGGTGATCACGGACATCTCGCGCTATCCCAAGGCGATCCTGCTGTGGCGGTCGCTGACCCAGTGGTTGGGCGGTTTGGGCATTCTGGTGTTGTTCGTGGCCCTGTTGTCCTCGCTGGGCGTCGGGAGCAAGGCCCTCTTCCAGCACGAATCCTCGGCCAAACACGGCGGCGGCGTGCAGGCGCGCATCCAGGATGTGGCCCTGCGCTTGTGGCAGATCTACGTGGGGCTGTCGGTGGTGTGTGCGGGCGGGCTCATCGTGCTGGGCATGAGCCCCTACGAGGCGGTGTGCCACACGATGACGGCGCTTTCGACGGGCGGGTTCAGCACCCGCAACGCCAGCGTGGGGGCGTTTCAAAGCGTGGGCATCGAGGTCTGGCTGACGCTGTTCATGGTCCTCGGAGGAGCGAACTTCATGCTCTACGCGTGGCTGTTGCGGGGGCGTTGGGACAAGTGGCGGCAGGAGGAGGAGGCCAAGGTGTATCTGGGGATTCTGGCCATCGCCACGGCCATCATCGCCATGGATCTGGTGCTGGTGGGCCACCGGCATTCGACGGGGCAGGCCCTGCGCGAGGCGTCGTTTCAGGTGGTGTCGATCATGACGACGACCGGCTTTGGGACGGCGGATTTCGACCGCTGGCCGCCGTTGTCCCGGCTGTTGCTGCTGCTGTTGATGGCGGTGGGCGGGTGCGCCGGATCGACCGCCGGCGGGGTGAAGGTCAGCCGGTGGATCCTGTTTGCGCGGATCGTGCGGCAGGAAGTGACGCGGGCGTTCCGGCCGAATCAGGTGTTCTCGCTGCGGCTCAACGGCCAGGTGGTCGAGGAAGCGGCCAAACTGCAGACGGTGTTTTTCATCTCGCTGGCCGGGGTCACGGTGGCGGTGGGAACGGTGCTGGCGAGCATGTTGGAACCAGGCCTGGGGCTGGTGGACTGCCTCTCGGCGGTGATGGCGACGCTGTTCAACATCGGTCCGGGTCTGGGCGCGGTGGGGCCGACCCAAAATTTCGCGCATTTGCACCAACCCACCCA
>RFJD01000239.1 GCA_003695015.1 Verrucomicrobiota bacterium
CATGCCACCAAGGAAATCCGCATCCGCGGCGTCGCCCTCGCCGAGGGCGTCGTGGTCGGCTGCGGCCGGGCCACCTTCCAGCCTTACGTCTGCGAGACGGTCAAGGTGGTCAAACCCGCCATCAGCCTGACCAAGTCCATGCCCGAGCAGGTCGTCCAGTGTGACACCATCCCCGTCAAACTGGTCGTCCGCAACGAGGGCAGCAGCACCCTCACCGGGGTGCGCGTCATCGACAATCTGCCGGAAGGTCTCGTGAGCGAGACCGGCCAGCGCACGGTCACCGTGGACGTCGGCACCCTCGCCCCGGGTGAGGCCAAGGAAGTGGCCTTCAACGCCCAGGCACGCCGCACCGGCAAGTTCACCAACCCGGCCAAGGTCACCAGCGCCGAGGGCGTGGAAGCCGAGGCCGAGGCCTCGATCAGCGTCGTCAAACCGGCCCTCGCCATCGATTGCCAGGTTCCGCCCATGCGCGAGGCCTCCGGCATGAAGTTCACCCAGTTCGTGGGCCGCAACTTCGACGTCTGCTGGACCGTCACCAACTCGGGTGACGCCCCGGCCGCCAACACCGTCGTCCAAGTGCCTCTGCCGGCCGGTGTGGAAGTCCGCTCCGCCACCGCCGGTGGTTCGCTCAGCGGCGGCAGCGTGGTTTGGAACCTCGGCACCCTCGCGCCGGGCGCCTCCAAGAAGGTTTGCGGCACGTTCGCCGCAGCCTCCGGCGGCAACTACACCTTCAACGCCACCACCTCGGGCGCCTGCGCCGACCCGGCCAGCACCTCCTGCTCGGTGGTCATCCAAGGCGTGAACGCCATCCTCGTCGAGGTCGTGGACGATCCCGACCCGATCCAGGTGGGCGAACAGACCACCTACACCATCCGCGTGACCAACCAAGGCGGCGGCATGGATCTGCGGGAAGTGAACGTCAAGGCCATCTTCCCGGCTGAGATCGATCCGGTGGCGGCCTCCAACAACGGCCGCGTCTCCGGCAAGCAGGTCGTCTGGCCGACGGTGCCGAGTCTGGCCACCAAGCAGTCGATCACCTACACCGTGACCGGCAAGGCCGTGGCCGGCGGCGACGCCCGCCTCGAGGTCCAGGTGACCACGCGCGACCGCCAGAGCCCGATCACCGAGCTCGAATCGACGACCGCCTACTAAGCCTCCGGGCTTGAGCGGCCAACGAAGCCGGCCTTCGGGCCGGCTTTTTTCGTGCCACGAACCGACGGGTGTCCCGGCCGGACCCCGCCGGTTTTCTTTTCCTCTTGGCGGGCGAAGGCGCGCCGCCCCATGCTGCGGCCATGAAGATCGTGCTGGCTTATTCCGGCGGATTGGATACCTCGGTCATCCTGGCTTGGCTCAAGGAAACCTACGAGGCGGAGATCATCGCCTTCTGCGCCGACATCGGGCAGGAGGAGGAGCTGAAGGGACTCCGGCCCAAGGCGCTCAAGACCGGCGCCTCGAAGGTGTACATCGAGGACCTGCGCGAGGAGTTCGCCCGCGATTTCATCTTCCCGATGATGCGGGCGGGGGCGATCTACGAGGGCCAGTACTTCCTGGGGACCAGCATCGCCCGGCCGTTGATCGCCAAGGCGATGGTCGAGATCGCCCGCAAGGAAAAGGCCGACGCCATCGCCCACGGCGCGACCGGCAAGGGCAACGACCAGGTGCGCTTCGAGCTGACCGCCGCCGCGCTCGAGCCCTCGTTGCAGGTCATCGCCCCGTGGCGCGATCCCTCCTTCCGCGAGGAATTCCCCGGCCGCGCGGAGATGATCCGCTACTGCGAGGAGCGGGGCATCCCGGTGCAGGCCACGGCCAAGAAGCCCTACTCGATGGACCGCAACCTCCTGCACATCTCCTACGAGGCCGGCATCCTCGAGGATCCGTGGATGGACGCCTTTGCGCCGGAGAACAAGGACATGTTCCGGCTGTCGGTGGCGCCCGAGGACGCCCCGGACGCCCCCGAGTACGTGACCCTCGACTTCGAGAAGGGCGATTGCGTCGCCGTCAACGGCCGCCGGTTGAGCCCGCTGGGCGTGATGCAGAAGCTCAACCGGTTGGGCGGCAAACACGGCGTCGGCCGCGTGGACATGGTGGAGAACCGGTTCGTGGGCATGAAGAGCCGCGGGGTCTATGAAACCCCCGGCGGCGCGATCCTCCACTTCGCCCATCGGCAAATGGAGAGCCTGACGATGGACCGGGAGGTCATGCACCTCCGCGACTCGCTGATCCCCCGTTACGCCGAACTGGTTTACTACGGCTTTTGGTTTTCGCCGGAACGGGAGGCGTTGCAGGCGTTCGTCGAGGAGAGCCAGAAGAACGTGACCGGCAGGGTCCGGCTCAAGCTCTACAAGGGCAACATCATGGTCGCCGGCCGGCGTTCGCCCGTCAGCCTCTACCGTCCGGAAATCGCCACCATGGAGGCCGATCCCACCCAGGCCTACAACCAGGACGACGCCACCGGGTTCATCCGGTTGCAGGCCCTGCGGTTGAAGGTCGGCGCCACGGCCGCGCGGGCCGCCAGCCAACCCACCGGCGCCGCCTCCATGAAAACCGGGCGGAAAAGCGCGAAGAAGAAAACCTCGCGCCGGCGGAAGTGATCAAGCCGCCGCCAGCTCCGTTTGACTGCCGGCGGCGCCCTGCTGCCACTGGACCAAGAGATTCGCAGCCAGAATCAGCCCGCCGCCGATCAACAGGCGGGCGGTGACCGTTTCGTTGGCGTAGGCGATGCCGGCCCATTGGGAGAGGATGCCCGGCAGCCACAGAGCCAGCAGACTGGCGAAGACCGGTTCGGTGCAATAGATCAGGCCCGCCTCGGTCGCCCCCAGCCGGCGCTGCCAGTGGTTCATCAACAGGTAACCACCCAGCGTGCAGATGCCCACCAGGATCAGCGTCATCCCGGCGGCCGGCACGGAGGCGAACGCCCGGAAACAAGCCCCGGCATCCGGGGCCGTCAGAACCACCACCGGCAGCATGGTCAGGCCCATCACTCCGAACATCACCACCGTGAACCGTCCCACGTGGTTGCCTTCGTAACGGGGCCGCTGCAACCAGAGGATCTGGCCGGCGAAAAACCCGGAGGCAATGAGGGTCTCGATTTCGCCCCGGCCCAGCCGGAGGCGCTCCCAAGTCACGCCCGAGAGGATGGCCACGCCGGCGACGACCGCCGCCACCGCCACCCACAGCCGCACCGGCGGCGGACGGCGCCCGGCCAACGCCTGCCACAACGGCAGCCACAGCACGTAGCCCTGGGTCAGGAAGGCGGACACGGAGGCTTCGGTGTGGGCCAGGCCGTCCATCTGGAACAACATTCCCAAGGCGCCGAATACACCCAGCCCGACGCCTTGCTCGATCTCCAACCGCGTCAACCCGGGCAGCTCCCGGGCGCACAGCAACGCCAGGCACAACCCCGCCGCCCAGAAACGCGCCGCCACACCGAGCGACGAGAAAAACCACGAGCCCGCCCCGGAAACCAGCGCCGGCTGGTGAAGGGACAAAGCGCGCATCACCGGGAAGCTCACCGCCCAACAGAGGGTCGCCGCCACCAGCATCAGGGCGGCCCGCCGGCGAAGGGCTGGTTGGGCGGCGTTCACCGGCAGAGGCCCCGTTGGCTCGAGCGGACGAAGGCGACCAGATGCTCCAGCTCCGGCAGCCGGGGCAGGTGGTTTTCGATGCGGGCCACCGCCTCCTTCAGCGTCAGCCCTTCACGGAACAGGATCTTGTAGGCGCGGCGCAACGCCTGCTGGGTTTCGGGCGGAACGCCGCGGCGATCGAGCCCGACCTTGTTGATGGTGCGGGTCACGGCCGGATGGCCCTCGGCCATCATGTACGGGGGAACGTCCTGCACCACCCGGGCCAGGCCGCCCACCATGGCCATGCGGCCCACGCGGCAGAACTGGTGGACGACCGACTTGCCGCCCACCACCGCCTGATCCTCGATGATCACGTGCCCGGCCAGGCCGGCGCTGGCCAGGATGCAGCCGTTGCCGATGATCGTGTTGTGCCCGATGTGGCTGGCCGAGGTGATGTGATTGTCCGACCCGATCACCGTGGCCTCCCCGTCCCCGGTGGCGCTGTTGATCGTCACGCACTCGCGGATGGTGTTGCGGTCGCCAATGCGGGTCCAGGTGATCCCCCCGCGCCACTTCAGGTCCTCGGTTTTGAGGCCGATGCTGGCGAAGGGGTAGATCTCGTTGTCCGAGCCCAGCACGGTGTGGCCGTCGATGACCACGTGGGAGTGCAGCCGGCAGCGGTCGCCCAGTTGCACGTTCGGGCCGATGACGCAATAGGGGCCGATCTCGCAGTCCTCGCCCAGTCGGGCGCGCGGATCGATCACCGCCGTGGGATGAATCTTGGATGCCATCGGAACAGAGGCTCCGGGATCAACGATCCACCAGCATGAAGGTCACTTCCGCCTCGCTGACAATCTCACCGTCCACTTTGCAGACACCCTGGGCGCGGGCGATCTTGCCCCGGGCCCGCGTGATTTCGACCTCGATGACCAAGGTGTCGCCCGGACGGACCGGCTTGCGCCATTTGACCGATTCGGCGGACATGAAGTAGGCGAGTTTGTTGAGGTTCTCGGCCCGCTTCATCATCAGGATGCCGGCCACTTGGGCCACCGCCTCGAGCTGCAACACGCCGGGAAAGATCGGGTGCCCCGGGAAGTGTCCCTGGAAGATCGGTTCGTTGATCGAGACGTTCTTGAGGGCGACGATGCGGTTGCCCTCGATGTGCGTCACCCGGTCCACCATCAGGAACGGATAACGGTGGGGCAGGAGGTTCATCACCTCGTCCACGTCCAGCACGCGGCCGTCCTGCACCGGACTGACCAGCTCGCCCTCGGCCGTCGGTTCGGGCGGCGGGGCCGGTTGGGGCGGCGGCGTGAAGGCCTGGGCGGCGAGTTGGGGGCGGCGCAACTGGGCCAGCAGGCGGCGGGCCAGTTCGCAATTGGCGGCATGACTGGGCCGGACGGCGACCACATGCCCCACCAACGGCCGGCCCAGGAGCGCCAGGTCGCCCAGGATGTCCAGCATCTTGTGGCGCACGAACTCGTCCGGGTATCGCAGCGGCTCGGTCGTCAGCACCGCGTCGTCCCGGATGACGACCGCGTTTTCCAGGCTGCCACCGCGGATGAGGCCGCCGCGGAAGAGGGCTTCGATCTCCTCGTAGAAGCAAAAGGTGCGGGCGTGGGCCAGCTCTGATCGCCACGTTTCCGGCGTGACCTCGAGGCTGAGGAACTGGGTGTAACGGCCCTGCCGGTCGGCGCTGGTGCAGGTGATCTTCAGCCGGTCGTGCGGGAAGACGGCCATGTAGCTCTCGCCGAGCTGAAACTCGAGCGGCTCGGTGATCTGAAACGGATCCCGCGCCTCCTCGAGCACCTGCAGCCCGGCCTGCTCGACCATCCGCAGGTACTCCCGCGCGCTGCCGTCGCCCACCGGCGGCTCGTTGGCGTCCAGCTCGACCACCACGTTGTCCACGCCCAACCCGGCGAAGTTGGCCAGCACGTGCTCGACGGTGTGGATGCGGACGTTGCCCTTGGCAAGCGTGGTCGAACGGGTCGTGTCGCCCACGTGATCCACCACCGCCTCGATCTCCGGCCGGGCCTCGAGATCGACGCGGCGGAAGCGAATGCCGCTGTTGGCCGGAGCCGGCAGGAAGCGCATGGTGACCCGGTTGCCGCTGTGCAACCCGATTCCCGTGAAGCTGACCGGCTCCCTGATGGTCTGCTGTTGTAGCACGGGCGGATTAAACCGACC
>RFJD01000240.1 GCA_003695015.1 Verrucomicrobiota bacterium
AAGCCGTGACCACCCATGCCAGCCAACCCGTCGTGCTTCGTTTCATGTTCGGGCTCCTCATTGCGTGATCGTGATGGTTTCGGAACTCAGGCGTGCCAGGGCGTGCGCCGCGCGCGGGCGAGCATGCGATTGGCTTCCTCGTCGTCCGGGAACCGCTCCGCCGCCGGGTCCCAGCGCAACGGCCGGCCCAGCCGCAGGCAGATGTTGGCCACTTGGCAGATGGTCATGGCCCGGTGGGTGGTTTCCGGATGGCAGGCCGGCTTGGTGCGTTGGCGGATGGCCTGGATCCAGTCCCGGATATGGCCGCCGGTGTCGGCCCAGGATTTGTTGAGGATGCTCCGTTTCCGGAGAATCGAGGCCGGGGCGGCGGTGACGCGGTTGGTCTCGTCGTCCACCTGAATCCAGCCCTCGTCGCCGACGAACCGGATGAACCGTTCGCCGAACCCGCCGCGCTGTTGGAGGATGCCGGTCACGCCGTTGTCGTAACGGCAACGGACCTCCGCCCGGACGGGCGTTTCGCTGTAGGCGCCGGGCGGCGGCCATTCCGCCCAACCTTCGAACTCGACCGGCCCGGTGTCGTCGGTCTCGAGGGTGAACTGCATCAGGTCGGTGTAGTGGCAGCCCATGTCGGTGAGAATCCCCTCGGCGGTGTCCCAGAAATACTGCCAGCTCCAGACATGGGCCCAGTTGAACGGCCGCCAGGGGGTTTGGCCCAGCCACATGTCGTAGTCGAACCCGGCGGGCGGCTCCTCGTAGGGCCGGGGTTGGATGACCGGCCCCTCCCAGACCTGCATGATCACCGTGTGCACGCGACCGATGAGCCCTTCCCGAACGACCTCCTTCATGAAGCGGTAGGAATCGACGCTGCGACGCTGATGGCCCGCTTGGTAAACCGTGCCGTGCCGGGTGCAGGTTTCGACCAGCTCCCGCCCCTCGGCCACCGTCAGGGTGGTGGGTTTCTCGCAGTAAACGTCCTTGCCCGCTTTGGCGGCCCAGATCGAGCCCAGCCCGTGCCAGCGGTTGCCGGTGGCGATGAACACCGCGTCGATGTCCGGCCGGGCCATCAACTCCCGGAAGTCCCGCAAGGCCTCGCAATCGCGGTTGCCGTAGAAGGCGTTGACGCGCTCGACGCCTTTTTGGAGGCGGTCGGCGCGGCAGTCGCAGACCGCTTTCATGTGGATTTCGGGAAACTGCATGAAATGGCCGATGATGGCCGAGGCCCGGTTGCCGTGGCCCATGTTGGCCATCACGATCCGGCTGTTGGGCGCCACCGCGCCCGCCCGGCCCAGCACCGACGGCGCCACGATCATCACCGTCGCGCCCCGGCCGGCCGCCTGCAGAAACCGCCGTCGATTCATCGCCTTGCCGTTGTTGTTCATGGTTCGAGGAGCCTCACGCCACCGGCGCCGGAGCGCGACCGTGGCGCCGCTGGCGACGGCGGTGGGTTGGGCTCCCTCATACGCCCGCACCGGCTCCGGGGCAATGCGCAAATGGCGTTCCCGGTCGAAGCGGGTTCCGCGGACCGGCCGCGCTCCGTCCGTCGGACGGGCGGGCGCCGGTTCGATCCGCACTGGCCAAACGGCCCCGGCCTCCGCATCCTCCGCGGGCATGAAGTCGCTGACCAAACACCTCTGGTTCGAGATCCCGGAGCGCCGGGGGTTCGTGAACATCACCCCGCAGGTCGAGGAATTGGTCCGCCAAAGCGGCGTCAAGGAGGGCCTCTGCCTGGTCAACGCCATGCACATCACCGCCTCGGTGTTCATCAACGATGATGAACCCGGCCTGCTGCAGGACTATGAGGACTGGCTCGAGGAACTGGCCCCCCACGAGCCCATCAGCCGCTACCGGCACAACCGGACCGGCGAGGACAACGGCGACGCCCACCTCAAGCGCCAGATCATGGGCCGGGAAGTCGTGGTGGCGATCACCGATGGCCGGCTCGATTTCGGCCCGTGGGAGCAGATCTTCTACGGCGAGTTCGACGGCCGCCGGCGCAAGCGGGTCTTGGTGAAGATCATCGGCGAATGACCGCCCGGGGCGGCCGTCCTGCCGCCCGGCGCCGGGAACCGGGTCCGTCACGGCCGTTTGACCGGGCAGGTCCCGCGACCGCTCAAAGCCGGCTCAGGATGTTCTGCATCAGGGCGTCGGTCCACGACACCTGCACCGGCCGGGTCAGCTCGTGGGCGAGGGCGAAGTCCGGCTCGAACAAGTCCCGCCGCAGCGCGCCGGCCACCCGCGGATCGGAACTCGCCAGGTTCAACTCGAGGTTGTTCCGGAGGCTCAGGCCGTTGAAGTTGGCCGAGCCCCAGCACGCCCAGCCGTCCACCAGCAGGGCCTTCACGTGGGACATGCCCGGGTAGAAATACACCCGCACGCCTTCGCCCAGGAGGTAATTGGCGACGACCAAGTTGCTGGCCGGGCCGCCGGCCATGTTGTTCTTCGCACCCATCACCACCCGGACGTCCACACCCCGATGGCGGGCCCGGGCCAGGGCCACGATGATGTCGTTGCTGAACAGGTAGGGGTTTTCGAGAAAGACCTCCCGCCGTGCGCGATCGATCGCCTCCCGCACGGCGCGATGGATGGTCTTGCTGGTGGTGGTGGTGTGCAGGCGGCGCAACAGGACCTGATCGGCGTCCGGCTCGGGGGCGGATGGCGGGGCGGCGCTGTTCAACCGGCGCCACAGGGCGGCCAAATCGCCCAACGCGCCGGCATGGGCCCAAGCCAGGGCGAATTCCCGCTCCAGCGAGGCGACGATCGGGCCCCGCACCTCCGACATCAGGTCGTGCCACTCGAAGCGGTACTCGCGGCCGACGTTCATGCCGCCCACGTAGGCAAAACGGCCGTCGATCAGATAGAGCTTGGTGTGGTCGGCCGAGCCCCAGGTGTTCAGGAACGGCCGCACGTGGACGCGGGATCCGCGCTCCAGATAAGCGGCGATGGATCGGGGCGGGCGGAACCCGGGTGGCGGCGGCGTGGCGGACCAAGCCCGATGGGCCGCGGTCGAGCTGTACCGGTCCATGAGCACCTGCACCGTGACGGTGCGGGATTTGTCCCGCAACAGGTCGGCGATGGCCACCGCGACGTCGTCGTTGTCGTAAATGCCCACCTGCAGCCGGATGCTTTTCCGGGCTTCCTGGAGCCGTTTTTCGAGCACCGGGAAAAAGCGGACCCCATCGACCAGGAAGCGCACGGACCCCGGCTCCCGGCGCGTGCCGGTCTTGCGATCCAGCCAGCTTTCCCAGGACTCCAAGTCCATCCCGGGGCGGTCGGGGGCCAACGGCGGCGGCTCGCCGGCCACGTCCTTCAACCGGGACGCCAGCAGGCGCCGGACCGTCTCGCCGGCGCGGTCCACCAGGCGGGCGGCCGAGGAGACCGGGTTTTTCACGAAGGCCCACAGATGCCCCTCCACCACCAGCGTGGCCACGTCCCGCGTCAACGTGGCGGGGAGGAAATGGCCCACTCGGGGGTCGTCCTCCCGCGGCGGCAGGCAGGCCAGGACGCGGCGTTGTTCCTGATCCACGAAGAGGAAGAACGGCTCGGCGCTCCCGCCGTTCGCCACCAGGCACACCGTCGGCTCACCGGGCCAATGAACCTCCAGCCATCGCCGGATTTCCCCGGCCAGGCGGCGGCCGAATTCCGGCAGGCTCATCTGGCGGACGATCCGCACCCCGGGCGGGGGTTGGCGGCCCCAGCGGCGCTGGATGTCGCCCCGTGGATTCCGCCAGACCAGACCCTCGCCCAGGGCGGTCTGGAAGCACAGGGCGCGGTTTGTCCCCGCCGGAACCAGCGCCGCGTCCAGCGCCGCGATCAGTCGCGTCCATGTTTCCCCCGCCACCACCGGCACCCGGCGCCATCGCCGGCTTCCGTCCGGCCGGCGCGGCGGGCTGCGGTCGTACTGCAGGCGTATCAAGCCGAAATCCGCCGCCGGAAACCCGTCCCGGGTGGTTTGCAATCGCCCCTCCAGCATCACCTCGGCAGGCGGTTCCCCGAAGTACAGTCGGACCCGACCGTCCCGTTGGTAGGCCGTGGGCACGGCCTCCGGATGATCGAGACGCCAAGCGTCCCAACTGGGTGGCGGCCGACTGGCGGCGGCGGCGCCAAAGGCGAGCGCGGCGGCGACCGAGGCTTGGAACCACGGGCGGGCAGGCGGCTGCCGGCGGCGTCCGCCGATCCCGATCCCTGGGTTGTCCGTGATGCCTCGGATGGAGGGGATGATGCGGATGGCCGGACGGGGGCACAAGCAGGGGACGGCCGCCAACGCGGGAGGTCGGCGGGGCCGGAGTATTAGCTTTGTTGAGGGATGTGCATAAATGAATTCAAAAAAGTCAACAATTTGTCACTCTTGCCCTTGCCGGGCCAAAAAACGGGAGTATAACTCTCGGCATGTTGTCGTCGATTGGACGCGGCTTCTCCCGCCCGGTCCGCTCCCCCTCCGTCCGACAAGGAGCCGGGGCACGGACCTGGGGGATTGTTGGGACGGCGCTGCTGCTGTTGGTGGGGGTGGCCGGTTGCCGGAAAGAGGAGATTCGTGTTTACGAAATCCCCAAGGAAGACCTGCCCCAGCCCCCTGTCGCTCAGGCGTCCTCGCCGACCTCGCCCGCGGCGCGGCCCGCCGGCCCGGAAACCGTTCGCTGGACGCTGCCGGAGGGATGGGAGCGACTCGAGCCGACCCAGTTTCGCGTGGGCAACTTCCGGATTCCTGCGCCCGACGGCGGCGAGCCGGGCGAGGTCTCGATAGTCCCCTTGCCGGGCCGGGCGGGCAGCGATCTGGCCAATGTGAACCGCTGGCGCGGCCAGGTGGGCCTGCCTCCCGTCACCGAGCAGGAGATGAACGAGTTGGCCCGGCCGGTGAGCATTGCCGGCCAACCGGCCAAGTTGTTCGAGTTCGCCGGGAACCACCCGACCGAGGGCGACCCGGTGCGGATGCTGGCGGCCATCCTGCGACGCGGAGGCACGGCGTGGTTTTTCAAGGCCTTGGGGCCGGACCGGCTCATTGCCGGCCAGCGCACCAATTTCCTGGCGTTGCTCGAGAGCATCCGGTTCGAAGGCGGCCCGACCGGCGCGCCGCCGGCGACCGCGGCCGCCGCCGCCGGTGGATCGTCCCCGCCCGGGGCGGCCGCCACCGACTGGCCGGCGCCGGAGGGCTGGCGTTCCCTTCCGCCGGGCAACATGCAACTTGCCCGGTATGCGTTGCCGGGTCCGGAGGGACAGGCCCCCGAGGTGAGCGTGGCGGTGCTGGGCGGTGACGGCGGCGGTTTGCTGGCGAATGTGAACCGCTGGCGACGGCAGTTGGGCCTGCCGCCGATCGACGAGGCCGGGTTGTCCGGGGCCGTCGCCCCCGTTGAAAACGGTCCCGCCGGGGCGCACTTGGTTTCCTTGGAAAACCCGGACACCGGGCGGGCCATGCTGGCCGCCGTCTTGCCGGCGCAAGGCCAGACGTGGTTCGTCAAGATGACCGGATCGCCGGAGGCCGTGAAACAGGCCCGCGAGTCTTTCCTCACCTTCATCCGCGCTTTTCCCCATGGACGCTAAATCGATCGTTCGAGCCCTTGGTTCGCTGCGCCTGACGCTGGTTCTGCTGATTCTGGCGGCCGTGCTGGTGTTCGTCGGCACGATGGCGCAGGTCAAACTGGGCATCCACGCGGCCCAAGTCCGCTACTTCCAAAGCCTCTTCGTGTACGCCGAGCTGGGCGGCGGCTTGCGCGTGCCCGTCCTGCCCGGCGGCTACCTGATCGGCGGGTTGATGGTGATCAATCTGATCTGCGCCTACGCCACCCGCATCCATCGGCCGCGCGGCCGGTGGGGCCTGCTGCTGGTCCACGCCGGATTGCTGATGTTGTTGTTGGGGCAGTTTGTCACCGACCTGCTGCAGGTGGAGAGCACCATGCGGCTCAAGGAGGGCCAGCGGCTCAACTACTCCCAGAGCAGCCGCAAATTCGAGCTGGCGTTGATCGACCTCAGTGACCCGGACAAGGACCGGGTGGTGGCCATCCCGGAAAGTGTCCTGCAGCGGCAACAGGTCATCCGGGTGCCGGAGACGCCCTTCACGCTGCGGGTGCTGGCTTATTGGCCCAATTCACGCCCCGTCCAAGGGGGGAGCGACGGCCGGGCGCCCGAGGTGACCCAGGGACAGGGCCGACAGTTCCGCTTCCAGCCTGCGCCGCGCACCACGCGCACCGATCGCCGGGACATCCCGACCGCCTATGTCGAGGTGCTGGTGGAGGGCGAGCCGATCGGCACCTGGTGCGCCTCCGGCTGGTACGAGGCGCCGGACCGCTTGAGTCACGGCGGTCGCGAGTATGCGCTCTGGATGCGGCCGGCCCGCTACTACAAGCCGTACTACCTGAAGCTCATCGACTTTTCCCACGACCGCTACCTGGGCACCAACATCCCGAAGAACTTCTCCAGCCTGGTGCGGATTCAAAACCCGCAAACCGGTGAGGATCGCGAGGTGCTCATCTACATGAACCACCCGCTCCGCTACGGCGGGGAGACCTATTACCAGTCGGGTTACGACGAGAACGACCCCACCGTCACGATCCTGCAGGTGGTGCGGAATCCCGGCTGGCTGACACCTTATGTTGCCTGCCTGATCGTGGGCATCGGCATGTGCATGCAATTTGCCGGTCATCTGCGCCGGCTCTTTTCCCGCAAACAGGAGGTCGCATGAAGAAACTGTTTCCCTGGCTGCTGACCGGCGCGCTGGCTCTTTGGGTGCTGGCCGGCATGATGCCGCCCAAGGATCCCGGCGCGTTCCACTCGCTCGACTTCGCCCGGCTGCCGGTCGTCGCCAACGGCCGTTTGCAGCCCATCGACTCGGTCGCCCGGAACTCCCTGCTGATCATGCGCACCCGGCGCAGTGTCAGTTTCGAGGAAACCGGCGCCGACGGGCAGAAACACCGGCGGCGGCTGGCCGCCATCGACTGGTTGATGGAGCTGATGATGAAGCCCAAGGTGGCCGACACCCGGCCGGTCTTCCGGATCGATCATCCCCAGCTCAAGGACCTGCTCGGATTGCCCGGCGACGAAAAGGCGCACTATTTCTCATGGAAGGAACTGGAGCCGAAACTGGCGGCCTTGGATCGGGAAGCCCGCCGGGCCATGGACATCGACGCCAAGAAACGCAGCCGCTTCGAGAACGCCGCGGTCCACCTCCACCAGGCCCTCATCCTTTACCAGCGGCTGAAGAACACCCTTGTTCCGGAGGAGGTCCATGACTTCGCGGCCGATTTGGAGGCGTTGCAGGAGGCCGCCGGGCCGGGGCTGAAGGCCTTTGCGGCCAGCCACGGCAGCCGGGATTTCGACCAGCAAGCCTTGCAGAAGCTGGCCCTCATCCTGCGTCGCTACGAATCCAGCGCCCGGATGGCTTATCCCTTGATGATCCCGCCGGCCGATCCGCAGAAGGATCCCGAGGGTTGGAAAACGGTCGGCGACGCGGTGCTGGAGCCGGTGCGGGCGGCCATCACCCGGCTCAGCGCGGGGGACACCAACGCCGTGCCGGAGCGTCTGGAGTGGCAGCCGCAACTGCTCCTGTTCGCCCGCATGGCCAGCGCCTACCGCAACGGCGACGCCGGCGCGTTCAACGCGGCGTTGGACGAGTACCGCCAATGGTTGGACGCCAACATGCCGGCCGCCGTGGCCAAGGGCCGGCACGAACACCTCTACAACCACTGGGAACTGTTCTATCGCGCCACCGTGATCTACGTGCTGGCCTTCCTCTTCGGCTGCCTGACGTGGTTTGCCGACAAATCCTTCCGCACGTTCAATCTCGCGGCTCTGCTGCTGTTGGCCCTCGGGTTGGCGGCCCACTCCGGCGGCATGTTCTTCCGCATGGCCCTCGAGAACCGGCCGCCGGTCACCAACCTCTATTCCTCCGCCGTGTTCGTCGGCTGGGGTTCGGTGGTGCTGGGCCTGTTGCTCGAATTGAAGTTCCGCAACAGCGTCGGCGTGGTGATGGCGGCGGCGGTCGGCTTCGTGACCCAGATCATCGCCTTCAACCTCTCCGAAAGCGGCGACACCATGGAGATGATGCGGGCGGTGCTGGACTCGAACTTCTGGCTGGCGACGCACGTGGTCACGATCACCATCGGCTACTCGGCGATGTTCGTGGCCGGGGCGCTGGCGATTCTCTACGTGGTCCGGGGCGTTTTCACCCGCAGCCTCGATCCCCGGACGCGGCGCAACACCGAGAGCATGGTCTATGGCATCATCTGTTTCGCCACCCTGTTCAGCTTCGTGGGGACCATCCTCGGCGGCATCTGGGCGGACCAATCGTGGGGCCGCTTCTGGGGCTGGGATCCGAAGGAAAACGGTGCCCTGCTGATCGTGCTCTGGTGCGCGGTCATCCTGCACGCCCGCTGGGCCGGCTTGGTCAAGGGGCCGGGACTGATGGCGCTGGCCATCGGCGGCAACATCGTCACCTCCTTCTCCTGGTTCGGGGTGAACATGCTGGGCATCGGCCTCCATTCCTACGGCTTCATGGATTCGGCGTTCCGCTGGCTGGTGATGTTCGTCGCCAGCCAATTGGTCCTGATCGCCCTGGCCCTGTTGCCCACCCGCTATTGGGCCAGTTATCGCACGGGCGAGACGGATCCGCCCCTGCGGACGCCGCGACCGGCCCCCAGCCCGGCCAAGGGCTGAGCCGGCGCCCGCTCCCCGGAAGAATCACGGACCGCGTCCCGCCGGACGCGGTTCGTTGTTTTCGAACACCCGCAGCCACCGCTCCGGTGATTCGATCCCGGTCAGGACCTGCCAGGTCCGTTCCCGGAAACGCGGGTCCGCCGCCAGCTCCCGGACCTCCGGGCGCCGGGCCGACAGCACCACCCAGCGGGCGCCCACCGCCGCCCAATCCGCCGGCCGGGCGCCGGGTTGGTCCCCGTACCACGGCTGCCCCAGGAAAAACGCGGCAAACAGCCCCGCCCGGTCGCCTCCCAACAAACCGGAACCGGCCAGCGGTCCCGGCCGGCCGGTCCGACGGATCCCCTCCGCCAGTTCCCGGGCCAGGATCGCCGCCGGTTGCGGGAGGCCCCGCAGGGCGAGCGTCCCTTGAATGACCGGCGGCGCGGCGAACGAAATCAGCGCCAGCGGCCAGGCCATGCGTGCCAGCAGAGGGCTGCGCGGGGCCAACGCGACCCCCAGGCGCTCCGCCGCCAGCGCCGTGGCGGCGAACAGCCACGGCCAGGCCGCGTAGAAGTAACGGAGATCAACCCGCTCCAAGTACCCCGGCAGGTACACCGCCACCAAGCAGACCGTCCAAAGGCAGACCAACCCGATCGCGAGCCCCGGCATCGCCGGCGCCGCCTGCGGTTCCTTTTCGCCCGCCGGCAAACCTTTGGCAACGCGTTCGCCATGACGTGGCGAGGCCGCGGCCGCAGTTTTGCCGCGGGAATCCGCGTCGTGCCGGCGGGTTTGCCGCCTCCGCACCCATCCTGCCGCCGCCAACCCGGCCAACGCCAACACCCCCAGGTGCAGGAGGTCCAGCCGGCCCAGGAGCCAGGCCGCCGTGCCCAAGTTCCGCCAGCTCACCCGAACCTGGTGCAGAAAGTATTCGCGACTCGCGAAGGGCGACCAATCCGCGTACGGCAGGCTGGTGGGATCCTCCCACGAAGTCAGCCGGCCCGGCTCCGGATGGTGAAGCCGCCGGGCAAACGGGTGATAGCGCTCCTGATCCGGCGGTCCGACCACCGCATGAGCCGCCTTGGCGGCGGTGGAAAACGTGAGCCGGCCGTATTTGGCCGAAAGCAAACCCACCCAGGGTCCCGCCGTCAGGAGCCATCCCATCGCCGTGAGCGCCAGCGCCCGACCCCAGCGGGCCGCGCTGTCGGGCCGGCGGGCGCGCAACCACCACGCCGTGAGGGGCACGGCCACCACGGCGAAAGGCAACGCCACCGCCTTGGCCAGATAAGCCAGCCCCCACACGACGCCGGCCAGGAACGCCCCGCCGCCGCCGGCCGCCCACCGGGGTCGCACCGTGGCCGCCAGAGCCAAAGCCATCAGTCCGGCCACCAAGAGGTCCGGGGAAATGAACTCGACCGACCAGCCGACCGCCGCCAATCCGGCCAACCCGCTCCCGGCAAGAACGACCTGCCGGCGCAGGCCCAACACGCGCAAGAGCACGGCGCAGCCGCCGGCGAAGACCAGGCCGGTCAGCGCCATCACCACCCGGGCCGCGGCCAGCGGCTCCAATCCCGCGGCCAAAGCGGGGGCGAGCAACCAGCTCAACAAGGGCCCCCAGTAGCCGCTGATCGCTAGGCGGACCGGCCCGTCCACGTAGTATCCGGCCAGCCGCAGGTAGGCGATGCCGTCGGTGTTGAGCCGGTGGGTGTTGACCCAGGCCGCCGCGGCGAGCAGGACCGTCGTCGCGCCCGCCAGAACCCGCGGCCAGCCGACGCCGCCCGGGCCGCCCGGCGCGGCAGTGTCGTTGGCGGGGCGCTCAGTGGCGGGTGAGCCCATACCAGAGCGTGCGTCGCGTCGGTCCCACCTCGAACCGGGATCGGTCCCGGCTGGCGGCGACCGGAACCGTGCCGACCGGGCGGCCCCGTCCGTCCAGCACCGACACCTGAACCGGCGCCCCGGACAACACCACCCGCACCGGCACGCCGTTGACCTCGGCCGGGCCGTGACCCCAGCGATTGCCGACCGACGTCCGGTCCGCATTCCACTCCATGCCCGGGTTGCGGGCCCCGCCCACCGCGGCCAGCAACAGGCGGCGGGCCTCGGCCAACGGGCGGCCGTCCAGACTCGTCAGCACGATCACCGCATAGTCGCGGTCCACCGGGCCGACCTCGATCACCGCCGGGCCGAGTTCGAAGCGCTGGTTGGCGATGCGCCCCCACACGGCCACCGAACGCGGCGTGACGATCCGCACGTGGGCCCTGGCCGGATCGGTCGCCTCCCAGACCGCGCGGCCATCGGGCGAGGCGAGTCGGTTGCCTGTCGGCGCGGGCGGGGCCTGGGGCTGTTCGGCGCGGGGATCGATGCCGATCCGGCGGCTCAAGGCCAGCGCAGGCGACAGCGGTTGATCGAACGTGCCGACCGCCTGTTCCGGCAGCGGTTCGAGGTCGCCCCGGCGATACAGCGGCGCGCAGGCGGCCAGCAGCACCAGCTTGGCGGGGTTGCCGTTGAAGGAGAAGAAGCGCTGGATGTGGTCGGCGTACCAGTCCGCCTCGCCGCTCTGGTACTGGAAGAACATGACGCCGTCCCAGTCCTGCAACCCGGCCACCAACGCGGCAAACGGGACGACCCCGGCGGCGTGGTCGTTGGGGTCCGGGATGTTCCACTCCGAGATGGTGTAGGGGCGGTCGAGCAACCGCCACGGCGCCCGCCCGGTGAGGGCGTCCCGTCCGGGCGCGGTTTCCATCGGGGTGTTCGGGATGTACCAGTCCACCGGATCCCACGGCCGGCGCGGAAAACGCGGATGTTCCCAATAGGCGTGGACGTCCGCGTAGTCGCAGGTGTCGGCCACGATGCGAGGTCCGTGGTAGGTGATCTGCGAGGCGGTGACCGGCGCCTTGACGCCCAATTCCTCCTTCAGGAAGCGCATCATGTCGCGGATGAACGCGCGTTCGGTGTCGGCCATGAACCGCCGCACGTCCTCGCGCGCCGGCTCGGCCCAGTCGTTGACCGGGATGCCGATGTTGCCGGCTTCGAGCGACTGGCCCGGCGGCAGGAC
>RFJD01000040.1 GCA_003695015.1 Verrucomicrobiota bacterium
GCCGCCGGGCGGCCCGGAGCGCTGGTCGAACATCAAGGACGGCCACGAGCTGTACTGCGCGGGCCATCTCTACGAGGCGGCGGTGGCTTGGTACGAGGCGACGGGCAAGCGGGACCTGCTGGAGGTCGCCCTCAAAAACGCCGACCTCATCTGCCGCGTGTTTGGGCCGGGCAAACGCGAGGATCCACCCGGCCACGAGGAAATCGAGATCGGCTTGGTGCGGCTGTACCGGCTCACCGGCGAAGAGAAGTACCTGCGGCAGGCAAAGTTCTTCCTCGACGCCCGCGGGCGGCCGGAGGGGCACCGGCTTTACGGCAAGTACGCCCAAGACCACAAGCCGGTCGTCGAGCAGGAGGAGGCGGTCGGGCATGCGGTGCGGGCGGCGTACCTGTACACCGGGATGGCGGACGTGGCGGCGTTGACCGGGGACACGGCGTACGTGCGGGCGATTCGGCGGATCTGGGAGGACGTCGTCAGCCGCAAGCTGTACGTCACCGGAGGCATCGGGGCGGCCGGGCACATCGAGGGCTTTGGCGCGGAGTATTTCCTGCCCAACCGGACCGCCTATTGCGAAACCTGCGCCTCGGTGGCCAATGCCATGTGGAACCACCGGATGTTCCTTTGGACCGGGGATGCCCGCTACATGGACGTGGTCGAGCGCGTCGTTTACAACGCGTTTCTCTCGGGCATCTCGATGCAAGGGGACCGGTTCTTCTATCCCAACCGCTTGGAAACCGGGAAGGGCGAACGCCGCCAGCCGTGGTTCAGTTGCGCCTGTTGCCCGGCCAACATCGTGCGGTTCGTCCCCTCCATTCCCGGCTATGCCTGGGCCCACACCGACCGGGATGTGTGGGTAAATCTCTACATGGCGGGCGAAGCCCGGTTGAAGGTCGGCGCCGTGCCGGTGCGGTTCGTTGAACGAACCCGCTATCCGTGGGAGGGCCGGGTGACGATCGAAGTGCGGCCCGACCGTCCGGCGCGATTCGGTTTGCGGCTGCGTCTGCCGGGGTGGGCGCGAAACGAGCCGGTGCCGAGCCGCCTGTACCGGTTCGTCCGGCAAATCGATTGGACGCCTCGACTGCGGCTCAACGGCCGCAGCGTCCCGGCCGAACTGGTGGACGGTTACCTGCGGCTCGAACGGACCTGGCAGGCGGGTGACGTCGTCGAGCTGGACCTGCCAATGCCGCCGCGCCGCGTCGTGGCGGACGAACGGGTCGAGGCGGACCGGGGCCGGGTGGCCTTGCAGCGCGGCCCGTTGGTCTTCTCTCTCGAGGCGGTGGACCAACCCGGCGGACACGTGTTGGATGTGGCCATCCCGGATGAGGCGCCGTTGTGGACCTCCTTCCGCCCGGACCTCCTCGGCGGTGTGCAGGTCATCACCGGTGAAGGACGTTTGGTGGGTGCCGGCTCCGAAGGGACCGCCAAGACGGACGCAGGCCAGCCGTTCACCGGGATTCCCTACTACGCGTGGGCCCATCGCGAGCCCTGTGCGATGACTGTGTGGCCGCTCCGGGCGCCTTGAAGCACGCGAACATGAGCTGGCCGGCCTTCCGGATCGGAGGGTCGCGGACCGGCCCGGCTTTCGGGTCGGTGCGCTCCGGGCTTGGTCGAAACTCCGGTTCATGGTAGAGGCAGGCCATGCGTACCAAGTGGATCCCTGCATGGGCCGGCGGGCTCGCCTTGGCTTGGCTGTTGGCTTGGTCCGGTTCCGAAGCCGCGGCGGCGTCCGGGCGCCCGCCCAACGTGATCTTCATCCTCGCCGACGATCTCGGTTACGGCGAACTGGGCTGTTACGGGCAAAAGCGGATTCGCACCCCGAACATCGACCGGTTGGCGCGGGAGGGCGTGCGGTTGACGCGGCATTACGCCGGCAACGCGGTTTGCGCGCCTTCGCGCTGTGTGTTGATGACCGGGCTGCATCCGGGACATGCCTGGATCCGGGACAACGCCGAGGTCCAGCCCGAAGGCCAGAAACCGCTGCCGGCCGATGCCGTCACCATGGGACGCCTCTTCCAGCGGCTGGGGTACGCGACGGCGGCGATGGGGAAGTGGGGGTTGGGCCCGCCCGGATCGAGCGGCGATCCGCTTCGGCAGGGCTTCGATCACTTCTTCGGCTACAACTGCCAGCGGCACGCGCACAATTACTATCCCACCTACCTCTGGGAGGACGACCACCGCATCGCCTTGGACAATCCGCCTTTCTCCGCGCACCAGAAGCTGCCCGAGGACGCCGACCCGAACGACCCCGCCAGCTACCGCCGCTATCAGGGCAAGGACTATGCGCCGGATCGGATCAACGCCGCCGCCCGGGCGTTCGTTCGGGCCAACCGCGACCGGCCGTTCTTCCTCTACCTGCCCACGACCGTTCCCCATCTGGCGCTTCAAGTGCCGGATGATTCCCTCCGCGAATACCTCGGTCTCTGGCCGGACCCGCCTTATCCCGGCGGACACGGTTACCTGCCGCACCACGCCCCGCGAGCCGCCTACGCCGCCATGGTGACCCGGATGGACCGCGAAGTCGGGCGGCTGGTCGAACTGATCCGGGAACTGGGCCTCGAGGAGCAGACCCTTTTCGTTTTCACCTCGGACAACGGCCCCACCTACGACCGGTTGGGCGGCTCGGACTCGGAGTTCTTCGAATCGGCCGCCGGCATGCGCGGTCTGAAGGGCTCGTTGTACGAGGGCGGCATCCGCGTCCCGGCCATCGTCCGGTGGAAAGGCCACTTGCCGGAGGGGGTCGTGCTGGACCGCGTGACCGGCTTCGAGGATTGGATGCCCACCCTGCTGGAGCTGGCGGGGCATCCGGAGGTCACCCCGGCCGGCATCGACGGCATCAGCTTCGCGGCCTCGTTGCGCGGCGAATCCCAACCGCCGCGGCCGTTCCTCTACCGCGAATTCGCGGGTTACGGCGGTCAACAGGCGCTGTGGCAATGGCCGTGGAAGGCAATCCGCCAAAACCTGCGCCGCAAGGGCCCGGCGGCCGGCGCCAACAGCCCCATCGAGCTTTACCACTTGGAGAACGATCCGGCCGAGGCGCACGACCTGGCCGGCGAACACCCGGAACGCGTCCGGGCGATGGCCGCCTTGATGCGCCGGGAACACACGCCTTCGAAGGAGTTTCCCATTCCCGCCTTGGACAGCCCGGCCGGGGCCCCTTGAACCGGCGGGGCCATCTGAACGGAGAGCACGTGACATGAAAAAACGGATGTCGATGAACTGGGTGGCGCTGGCGGGCCTGCTGGCTGCGGGCGCGTTGTCGGGACGTGGGACCGCGGGCGAAACACCCGCCCCACCGGTTCCGCCGAACATCGTGTTGATCTTCTTGGACGATTCGGGCTGGGCGGACTTCGCCCCCTTCGGCAACCCGCCTTATCCGACGCCGAACGTCCAGCGTCTGGCGGCAGAAGGGTGCCGGTTCGACCAGTTCTACGTCCCGCAGGCGGTCTGCTCGGCTTCGCGGGCGGCGTTGTTGACCGGTTGTTTTCCGGGGCGGACGCGGGTGTTCGGAGCGCACGCACCCCGCGCGCGGGGATTGGATCCGAAATTCGCCACGCTCGCCGAGGTGTTGAAAAAGCGCGGCTACGCCACGGCCATTTTCGGCAAATGGCATCTGGGCGATCAGCCCGACACCCGGCCGTGGATGCGTGGCTTCGACGAATCCTGCGGGTTGCTCTACTCGAACGACATGTGGGAATACCACCCGGAGAACCCGAAGTTCTGGGGGAAGTATCCGCTTCAGTTCTGGGAAAACGGCCGGGTGAGCATCGAGCGCGTCACGCCGGAGCATCAAAAACACCTCACCCAGTGGTACACCGAGCATGCGGTCGATTTCATCCGACGCCATCGCGACCAGCCCTTCTTCCTTTATGTGCCCCACTCGATGCCCCATGTGCCGATCTTTTGCAGCGACCGGTTCGCGGGGCGCTCCGGGGCCGGGTTGTACGGGGATGTGATCATGGAGCTGGACTGGTCGGTGGGGCGGATCGAAGGTGCCTTGCGGGAGGCCGGCCTCGAGGAACGGACCCTGGTGATCCTGACCTCCGACAACGGCCCGTGGATTGTCTATGGCAACCACGCCGGCCGCACGCCCTTCCGCGAGGCCAAGGGGACCAGCTTCGACGGCGGGGTGCGCAGCGCCCTGATCATGAAATGGCCCGGCCACATCCCGGCCGGGCGGCGCTCGTCCCGGGCGTTTTGCTCCGTCGATCTGGCGCCGACCATCATCCGGTTGACCGGGGCCGAGCCGCCCGCCAACCCGCTCGACGGCCGCGACGTTTGGGACTGGATTCTCGAACGTCCGGGTGCTCAAAACCCACACGAGTACTATCCGTTCACCACCGGCAGCAGGTTCGAGGCGGTGATCAGCGGCGACGGGCGCTGGAAGCTCCACCTGCCGCACCCGTACCGCACGCTCGAAGAAGCCGGCAGGGACGGCAAACCGGGCAAGTACCGGCAGGCGCGGATCGATTGGGCCTTGTTCGACATGCAAAACGACCCCTTCGAGACGCGCAACGTCATCGCCGAACACCCCGAGGTGGCGGCCCGGTTGAAGAGCCTGGCCGGGGCGCATCGGGCGCGGTTCTTCCCCAAGCAGAAACCTTAGACCGGCGGGGCACGGCGCCCCACGGGTTGCGTCCCGCATCGGTCGGCAGGTGCAGATGGAGCACCCGCCCTGCGCCGAACTCGTCCAACACGGCCTGCGGCTCGGCCCCGGCACCAACTCGCACCCAACCACGACGAGGAAAACCAGCGGGCGGGAAAACACGAAAACCCGAAGCATCCCTACTTGACTTTCGGGGCCACATGCGGTTCAATCCCCGCATAATCAACGCCGAATTCACTACCTGTTCCACAGCGATAGGGAGGCCGGAACGATGCATCCAGGAATGATCAGCGGGATCGCCGGAGGGTTCATCGGGGTGGCCGGCGGGTTGATAGGTACCTATTTCAGCATCAAGAACACCAACGGGCCGCGGGAACGTGCGTTCGTGGTCCGGTCAGCAACCGTGTGCTGGGTTGCCGTTCTTGTCTTCCTTGGCTTGCTTTTCGCCTTGCCCCACCCGTATCGGTGGTTCTTGTGGGTTCCGTATGCCATTCTTCTTGCTTTCGGAATTGTCACGGTGAATCGCACCCAACGACGAATCAGAGAAGAGGAATCGCGGAACCAAACCATGCAGCCGGACGCCGATACCTCGCGCCGCTGATGGCCCCGTGACGCAAAGGTGGAGGTAACGGCGGTGGGAAGGTGGTCCCGGGGGCAGTCGGACTGCTCTGTGGCTTTCCGGTCGGCAGGCTGGTCGGTAGCTTGTTGTTCTTTGTGCTCACCGATCAGTAGCGAATCAACTGGTTCCACCGTCATAATGGCCTGTGGTGGATTGGCCCGCCCTTTCTTGTTCTTGGGCCGGGGCTCGGCGGCGGAACAGCCGGTGGGTGACGAAGATTTGCAGGACCGGGGCCCAACGGACGCCCTTCCGGCCGGGCGGCAATCGCTTGGCGCGGAAGCGGTCCAGGCCCAATGGGTGGCAGAGTTCGGTGGCCGGCCAAC
>RFJD01000241.1 GCA_003695015.1 Verrucomicrobiota bacterium
GCCGAAAGGAAGATCACCACCGGCACGATCACCAGCAAAGGCCGCAACGGAACCGGATGCCCCAACCCCCGCGCCAGGGCGTGGATCTGCAACACGCAGGCCAGGTTCAGCAGCACCGACAAACCCAACGCCCCGGCCAGCAACCCGGGCCGCCGGCCGTACACCCGGGCCGCCAGCAGCGATCGCTCCAGCCACGCCGCCTGCGGCAATCGCGACAGCAGCCAGCCGCGGGCGCCGGGCCACAACCGGCTCAAGCCGCCCCAAAACGAGAGTCCCACCACGGCCAGCGCCACCGCCAGCCCGGCCAACACCACCCCCGACACCGCCGCCAACCGACCGTGCGCCCGCAGCAGATCGAGGTTGGGCAGCATCATCGCGGCCGCGAACAGCAACGTCACACACAGGCCCACCATGCGATCCACGACCACCGTCGTCACCGACTCGGCCTTCAGGTGATGCGTTTCCCGCGCGGCATAGTAGGCCTTCATCAAATCGCCGCCGGCCGACCCCAGCAGCACCGAGTTGAAGAAATGAGCCACCAGGGAGATCTCCGCCACCCGCGCCACGGGCAATTCCAAACCCTGGGCGCGAAGAAACATCCGCCACCGCAGCAATCCCAGCAGGATGGTCGCCCCCATGAAGACCAGCGACCACGCCCCGTCCACGGGCCGCAGGCCGCCGATGGTCTGCCACAAACCGGCCGGCCCGTGCCGCCACGCCACGCCCCAGCGTTCCCAAGTCGAAAGCGCCTCCCAGTCGCCCCCCGTCCGCACGAAGGCCGACCGGCCCTCCTGCAGGAAGATCGAGTGAAAAGCCACGGCCAGCAGCAACAGGCAAACCGCCAGCCGAAGCAGGCGTTTGGCGCTGGACCGGCCGGTGTTCACTCCTCGCCCCAGACGGATTTCATGAAGGCCAGGCTCTCGCGGATTTCGTCGGCGGTGACGCTGGGATGCAGTTCGAGGACCTTGATGTGCTCGGGGCGCACGACCGGCGCCAAGGCCTTGAAGTCGATCATGCCCTGCCCCGGAGGCAGATGGTCCCGGCCCGGGAACCCGACGTCATGAATGTGGAACCCGGCCAGATGCTCGGCCAGTCCGGCCACATGCTCGGCGTGGTTGATGAAGCCGAGGTTCTCCTTGATCTGGCCGTGGCCGGTGTCGTGCCAGTAACGCACCGCTCCGCTGTTGAACTGCATGAACAGAAAACCGAAATCGGTCTCGAACGGGATCTCCTCGAGCGCCTCGCGGTTCTCGATGCCCAGCATGAGACCGCGGCGCAGGGCTTCGCGTTCGAGCAAAGCCAGGATTTCGTAGGCATGCTGTTCGTGGGCGTCGCGGCGTTCCTGGCGTCGTTCCTCGACTTCCCAGCAAAGCCGTTCGTACCGAGGGGTGTTCGCCTGGCCGGCGCCCACCAGTTCGAGCAGCTTGTGGGTGTAGTCGCGCATGTCCAGGCTGCCCATGTGCAACACCACCAGCTTGGCGCCCACCCGCTGGGCCAGATCCAGGGTCTGGAAGGTCTGCCGCACCGCCCGCTCCCGCTCGCGCCGGTCGCGCGAGGTGAACTTGAAGATGTTGGGCGCGGCGTGAGTGATGCCGATGGGCAGGGGACAGAAGTTGTGGAGGGTCGAAATCCGGATCACCCCGGCATCCACGGCGTCCAAGATGCCCGGCACCAGACTGAGCCGGATGCCGTGACTCAGCTCGGCGTACTCGAAGCCGAGTTCACGGATTTCCTCCAGCATCGCCCGCCCGTCGGTGTGGCGGCGCGAGTTCCAACAAGTCGAAAGGGAGTACATGGAATCGGAGTTGGGAAATCAAAAGGCCGGGGCTGTGGGAAGATGCACAGCGCCCGGCCTTCGTGGCAATCGCTTGCTTCGGTGGATGCGCTCGTGCGCGGCGGCTCACATGTCCGCGTAGCGGGCGCTCAACATGGCCGCGAACCGCGCCATCTTCATCTTGCGCCGACGCCGTTCGCTGGGCTTCTCGTAGTGGCGGTGATTCCGCACCTCCCGCAGAACGCCCTCGCGGTCGAGCCGCTTCTTCAAGCGCCGCAGCGCCTTCTCCACCGGTTCACCCTTCTTGAGTCGGATCTCGATCAAAGCTCAATCACCTCTTTCCTGTTTCAGTGCCAGTTGGCCCCGCGCTTTCCGCGCGCGGGAACAAGAGGCTAGCAATGCGCCCTGCCCGTGTCAAACCCTCCGGTGCAAAAGAAAAACCGCCTCTTGGAAGCAACAGAGTCATCCTGACACACTTGCTCCAAGCCGTCAAAAGAGTCATTGCGTCACAGCACTCGCCTGCCGCCGCCCCGTTCCGGCGCCACCGAGGCTTGGCGAACCCACCAAGCGGCGGCACTCTCAACAACGTGTTCGGGAGGCGTTCGATCCAGCCAACCCAAGCGGGCTGCGGCTTCGGCCCGGGCCGGTTCCGGCTCCGAGCCGGGCTGGCCGCAGCGGCCGTCGTTTTTCCCGCCGTCTGCCTCGTGGCTGCGGTCGGGGAACCGGTCAACCTCGCCGAGGCCGCCCTCGTGAACGTGATCGACGCGGCGCGGAACGTCCGCCTCGAACCGGCCAACCGCCTTGCCCGTGGAACCGACCGGCCCGTGGA
>RFJD01000242.1 GCA_003695015.1 Verrucomicrobiota bacterium
TCCACCGCCTTGGACGGTCCGGGGACGATCAACGTGGGCCAGGTGATCACCTTCAGCAAACTCGGCCCGAGCCTCATCAACATCGGCGAGGGCGGCAGCCAGGCCACCGGCACGCCCGCGCCGTGGTGGGCCGCCTACGACGGGACGGACACCGAGCCCTTCGTTTTCCCCGAGGGGGAGAGCCTCCGGAAAATCGAGGAAATGATCACCTCGGGCGCCTCCGATCCGGGGCAGAGCCCTTGGGCGGCGCCGGCTCTGCTTTTCGGCAACATCGGCGGAAACACGGCCGTGGCCGGGGGCGGCTTGGGCGGTGTGATCGGCGCCGGCGGCGGAACGACCATCGGCGGTGGCGGTGGAACGACCGTTGGCGGCGGTGGGACCACCCCATGAGTTTGGGTATCGAATGCATCTCGACGTGATGAAGCGAATTGCCATCCTGCTGGGTTGCGGCCTTGGGGCCCTGGGTCTGCAAGCCGGACCGAACACCCTCCCGGTGTACGTCAACCGGACCTCGGTGACGAACGTGCCGCAAATCGACGCGTACGCGTTCGCCAATTTCGGCCAGTTCGTCGTGACGAGCCCGAACCTGCCGTACGATTTTCAGAACGTCCTTCGTTACACCAACGCGAACTACATGTCCGGCTTCCCGGGCTTCCGGTTCGATCACGTGGACGATCTGGGGGTTCGCGGGCCGGCGGAGTTCTTCCTCAACGACGTCGGAGCATTGATCGAAGCTCAGAGTGATCCGTTCCTGCCCTTCACTTTCGGCGGCGCGCCGGGGATCATCCGCATCGAGGCGGACCAGATCATCAACCGGGGCGATCTCGCCGTGGATGCCAGCGGCTCGATCGTGATCCGGGGCAGGGAGGTGGACTTGCGGCGCGGCAGTGTTGGCGTCTCGCCGATCATCTTCGGGTCAGGGTTCCAATCGACCACCAACTTCTGGCCCGACGAAGGCATCACCGACGAGCACTGGGGCATGGGCGTGCAGGACCCGCGGTTTGCCTCTTCGACCATCGTCCAGTCGTTCCTGGGGTCCCTCAACGCGCTGGCGCCCGCCCACCGGGTGACCAACGTGCTGGGTGCGTTGCCGCCTTTCTCGTTCCCTCTCCCCAACCCCATGGCGTTCATCCGCACCAACGAGATCGACCCCACCAACTGGACGGTGCAGGCGTTGTTGGTGGCGCGGACCGACCCCTTCCTGAACCTCCAGGCGGCCTTCTTCCCCAGCAGCGATCCGAGCAACGATTTCCATACCATCACCCTGCAGATGCAGGCGGACCTCACCAACAACCTGGGAGGGTTTCGGGACTCGATCGCTTCCTACTTGGTGGACCGGCTGGCTTCGGAAACGAACTTCGCCCTGCTGACCAACGAGCTGACCGGCAACATGCCGTACCGGCCGTCCACCTACGAATTCACGCGCAACATGCCGCTGGAATTCGCCGCCGGAGACCCGCCGAATGCGAACGTGTTCCGGACCAACCTGGCCGATCTGATTTACAACCAGGGCTATCCGCCGGTTACCAACGTGATCACCAACGTGATCACCACCCCCGAGAGCAACGTCCTGCAGATCATCACCAACGTCGTGACCGTGCTGGGTTACACCCACGATGTGGTGACGAACATTTACGCCGGCTATGCCGCCCGGATCACGAATCTGGTCAACGAGATTCCCGACCTGCCGGGTTCCGGCTCCACCAACGCCCAAGGGAAAGTGGTCATCGACGCGGAGAACCTGAACCTCGAAAGGACCCGCCTGCGGGGCGAGGGCAACATCACCATCTCCGCGAAGCACCTGGTCAGCACCAAGCTGCTGTCGGTGGATTCTCCGAACCTGCTGTACTTCGTCCGCAGTACCAATGGCGTGATGGAACTGCAAAACCTGGCTCCGCCCGAAGTGCAGCGGTACGCCGGCAGCATCCTGGCGTGGAGCGGTGTCTGGACCAACTTCCTGCTGGTCGAGACCAACAGCATCACCAACGCCACCATCACCAACATTGTGGATGATCCGGATCTGGGGCCCACGGAGGTCGTCACCAACGATCCCGGCACCAATGTGGTCACCACCAACACCATCCGGGTGCGCATCCACGTCATGATGGTGGATGCCGCGGCCATGCAAACCCGCTATCCCACGATGGTGGCCGGCCTGCACGCGACCAGCACCAACGTGTTCATCGCCGACCCGACCCGCGTGGTCACCGACCTCATGTTCGAGTCGGAGAACCTGCACATCGGGCCCAATGGCGAGATGATTCTGGGGGTTGCCGGCACGGGCGCCTTTGTCACGACCGGCACCATCACCGACTGGAACGCGGAGCATTTCCCGAGCTTGGTGCGGCTGACCAACGAGGGCGTGATCGCTGTCACCGACGAGATCAACATGGGCGGCGACCGCGCCGAACCCTATGACCGCATCGAGATCAGCGGTACCAACTCCGCCGCGGCGCACCTCTACGTGGCCCGGGATTTCGTCAACCGGGGGTTGATCACCAGCGGGCCTCTGCTCCGAGTGGACACCAACACGTTCATCGGCGATCCGGTGGGCCCGATTGAACTGCGCGTGGACCGGCTCACGATGGACGGCGGCCGGATCGATTCCGGCGGCGAGCTGCTGATCAGCGCGCGGGACGTGAAGTTGCGCCGCAGCACCAACACCGCGGTCCGCAACATCATCCTGGATGTCACCGACTCGCTCAGCGACAGCGGACCCGATGCGGAGGTTTCCTTCGAGACGCAACTCGGGGTGCAGTTGAGGCGCAAACCGGCCCAGGGGGACCTGTTGGGGACCTCGATCCGGTTGAGTGCGCCGCAGTACCAGATGGTGTCCTCGACTTGGGCGGCCGAGGATCGCGGCCCGACGCCCGAGGGCTTCGTCAACAACGTGGCGCTCGGGCGGCTGATCATCGATCCGGCGCTGGATGCGTTGGTCGAGCTGCGAGGCGCCAGCGGCGGCAACGGTTTGTACGTGGACTTCCTGGAGTTCAGCCCCAATGCCCAGGCCGATCTGGCCAACAGCCTGTTGGTGGATCCGAGCCTGACGGTTTACTTCGCCGACGCGAACGTGAATCTGGCGACGCTGACGAACCTCTTCCCGGGCCGGCTGGTCTGGGTGGCCGGTTATGCCGGAGCCAACAGCGGCGTCGATGTGGCCCTGCCCACGGGCCAGGTCATCCGGGTCAACCGCCAGTATCGCGAGAGCACGGTCATCGACTCCGACGCGGACGGCACGGCCAACGCCTTCGATCTGAGCCCCTTCGACGGCGTGCTGATCACCGACTTCGCCGTGGCCGACGGGCGCATTCGCGTCACGTGGCGGGCGGCGGCGCACACGACCTACCGGATCGAGTCGGCGGGCGAGTTGCCGGCCTATGAGTGGGAAGTGGTCCGGGAGTACCGGCATGAGGGGGACGACGTGGCGGAAGTGACGGTCGAGGACGTCCTGCCGGAGGCCTCGCAGCGGTTCTACCGGGTGACTTACACGCCGGGATTGTGACCGCCGGAACGCCCGGTCAGAACCGGGCAGGAGCGATTGCGGATTGAGAGCGACCATGTTGATTCGACGTAGCGTTTGTTGGGCCGCCGCTGTGGTGGCCGGGATGGCAGTCCTGGCGCAGGCCGCCCCGGATCGGGTGCAGATTGGCGGACACGAAGCCCATGCCTCGCGGGTGCTGGCCCGTCTGGTCGAGACCCAGCCGCCCTCCCGGGACCTGCAGGCGGATTTGCGAAGCGTGGGTCTCGCCGTCCAACGCCAGTTCTCCCTCGTGCCGGGCGGCGTGGTGCTCGAGCTGACGCCGGCGGTGGCCTTGAAGTCGGACCAGGAACCCGATCCGGAGACCCTGCGGGCCCGGCTGCTCTCGCGCATCGAGTTGCTCAAGGCTTCCGGCCGGTTCCGGTACGTCGAGCCGGACTGGGTGGTGTATGCCACGCTTACCGAGCCGACCGACCGCGCCTACGAAGAGGGCTTGTTGTGGGGATTGCGCAATATCGGCCAGAACGGCGGGGTGCTGGGTGCGGACGTGCTCACCGATCCGGACAACACCGAGAACAACGCCTGGGACATCGTCACCGGCTCCTCGAACGTGGTCGTGGCGGTGATTGATTCGGGCATTCGTTACACCCATCAGGATCTCCGCCGGCGCATGTGGGTGAACCCCGGCGAGATTCCCTTCAACAATCTCGACGACGACCTGAACGGCTACGTGGATGACGTGAATGGCGTGAACGTGGTCACCGGCTCGGGTGATCCCTGGGACGACGTCGGCCACGGCACCCACGTGGCGGGTATCATCGGCGCCTCGGCCAATGACGACTACGACCACGTTGGCGTGGCGTGGGATGTCCGGTTGATGGCGGTCAAGGCGCTGAGCTTGGAAAGCGGGTTCACCAGCGACGCGGTCGAAGGGATCGAATACGCCGTGAAGCACGGCGCCAAGATCATCAATGCCAGTTGGGGCAATTATGAATTCAGCGATCTGCTCCGGGACGCCATCATCGGGGCCAGCACCAATGACGTGTTGTTTGTCGCTGGCGCCGGCAACGACTACGCGAACGACAACGACCTGATCCCCTTCTTCCCGGCCTCCTACGACGTCGAGAACGTCATCTCCGTGACGGCCTTGGACCGGAAGGATCAGTTGGCCGATTTCGCCAACATCGGCGCGATGTCGGTGGATCTCGGGGCCCCGGGTGTGGAGATTCTCTCGACCTTCAACGGCTCGGATGTGGATTACCAGTACAGCGACGGCACGAGCATGGCGACGCCGTTCGTCTCCGGCGTGGCCGCGCTGATCTGGAGCGCGTTCCCCGATGCACCGATGGCCGAGGTGCGGGCCCGGATCATCCAGACCGCGGTGCCGGTGGCGGACTTGCGGGGCAAGACGGTGACCGGTGGCCGCGTCAACGCTTGGCGGGCATTGAACGCCAGCGCCGACGGCGAAATGGAGGTTTACATCGATCCGCCGGACCAGTCCGTGGTCTTGGTCAGCACCAACCTCCCGGTGTTCGTCAAGGTGTACGATCTGTTCCCGATCACCAACGCGGTGGTGCAGGCGACCCTGCCGGGTGTCAGCAGCAACATCGTCGTTGATTTTCTCAACGACGGCGTGCCGCCGGACGTGCAGACCAACGACCACATCTACACCGGGGTGTTCGACCTGACCCCCTACACCCAGTTGCCCTTCACCAACGTGCTGACCTTCTCGCTGACGGTGACGGCCAGCAACATGACGGATTTCACGGGCGAATACACCTACTACATCGTGGGGCCGCCCGAGAACGACCACTTTGCCAACGCGGAGAAGGTGCCCGCCGAGGGTGTTTGGGGCGAGGATCTGCTGGTGGCCACCAACACGTACGCCACCCTCGAATTGTTCGAGCCGCTGCCCAACGGCGACACCAACTACGTCCGGAGTGTCTGGTGGAACTGGTCGGCTCCGGCCAACGGTCCGGTCATCGTGGACACCGCGGGCAGCAGCTTCGACACGGTGATCGGCATCTACACCGGCAACAGTCTCGAGACGCTCAAGCCGGTGGCTTGGGCGGACAATCCCGAGGGCAAGAAGCAGGCCTACGTGATCTTCAACGCGGTCAAGGGAGCCACCTACCGCATCCAGGTTCTGGGCGCTTCGGCGGAGGAATTCGGCACCATCCGGCTGCGCGTCCAGATGGGCGGCCAGCCCGACCTCATTCCGCCCATTGTCCGGATCGCGGCCCCCGCCCAGGGGACGCTGTTCACCACCCGGGAAATCACGGTGATGGGAGACGCCTTCGATCCAGAGCCGCATGCCTCGGGCGTGGAGGAGGTCCTGTTGCGAGTCAACGGAGGACTGCCCCAACCGGTCAACGGGACGACCGACTGGTCGGCCACGGTCCAGCTCCGGCAGGGCGCCAACACCATCACCGTGTTTGGCGCCGACCGCGCGCGCAATGTCTCGAAGTCGGTGACGGTGTCCGTCTTCTACACGCCCAACGAGCCGGCCAACGACGTGTTCTCGGCGGTGCTGAGTCCGTCGAGTCCCTTCTACCTGACCGATCCTTCCGGCACGAACACGGTGGACACCACCCCGGCCACCAAGGAGGGCGGCGAGCCGCTGCACGGCGGCAATGAAGGCGGTCGCTCCGTCTGGTGGACCTACAAGGCCGACCGTGACGGCATCCTCGAACTGACCACCGAGGGTTCGGACTTCGACACGCTGCTGGGGCTCTACCTGGGTGACCGGGTGGACAAGCTCACGACGGTGGCGTCCAACGACGACGTGGACCGCACCAACCGCTGGAGCCGGATCGTTCAGGCGATCCAAGGCGGCCTCGAGTACCGCATCGCCATCGACGGCTACGCCGGCGCCTCCGGCAACGCCGTATTGAATTGGAACTTCACTCCCACCAACACGGTCCTGATCACGGTGACGGCCGGCGAGGGCGGCACCACGGATCCGGCTCCCGGCACGTACCAAGTCCCGGCAGGATCGACGTTCACCGTCACCGCCGTGCCGGACGACTTCCATGCCTTCAGCGGTTGGGCGGGGTCCAAGGTCTGGCCCGCCGACAATCCGCTCGAGATCACGGCCGGCGAAGACGTCGCCATCGAGGCCCGGTTCTGGCCGCGGGCCTTCAGTGACGGCTTCGAAAGCGGCGGCTTCGCGACCCTGCCGTGGCAGATGGCCGGCGACCTGCCGTGGGTGATCACGGAAGAAACGGCCGCCGCCGGGGTCCGGTCGGCCCGCTCCGGCGTCATCGGCGACAACCAGACCAGCGTGCTGCGGCTGACCATGGATTTCCGCGACGGCCGGGGCGCCTTCGACTTCAAGGTCAGCACCGAGGAAGGTTGGGACTACTTCGAGTTCCTGATCGACGGCCGGGTGATGGAGAAACGCAGCGGCGAGTCCGACTGGAGCCGGTATGAGTTCACGCTGACCGCCGGGCGGCACACGCTCGAGTGGCGCTATCGGAAGGATTCCCGCGACGCGGCGGGGCTGGACGCGGTGTTCATCGACAATGTGGACCTGCCGGCGGTGCTGCCGCCGGATCCGGCCCAGCCCGCGCTGTTGAGCATTCGGCAGCTCTTCGACGGTCGGATGCAGATCGAACTCAAGGGCCAGACCAATCAGGTTTACATCATCCAGCAGGCCGACAAGGTGACCGGGCCGTACCGGTCGGTGGCCACCAACATCGCCACCCAAGGCGTGATCCGCTTCACCGAACTGGAGCCGCCGATGGCGAGGGAGCGGTACTACCGCGCCAAGGTGGGACGTTGAGCCCCCTCCACGGGCCGCAGTCCGCACGGCCACAACGCCCGGCTCCGGCCGGGCGTTTTGCTTGCCGTCCGCCAAGCCGGAGGGATTTGCCATGGAACGGGCAAAATCGGTTGGTCCTTTCCCGGCAACTGGCTATCGTGAATCCGCTGGTTGCCGGGCGGAACGTGCTCTTGAGGCGGTTCCGACCACTGCTTGGTTGCAACGATGTTGTTGTTAGGACTCACAGGCGGCGTGGGCATGGGCAAGTCCACCGTCGCGGAGATGTTTTCCCGCGGCGGCGTGCGGGTGGTGGACACGGACGCCCTGGCGCGCGAGGTCGTGGCCCCGGGTTCCCCCGGGCTGGCCCGGGTTGTGGAGGCGTTCGGAACGGAATGCCTCACCCCTGCCGGCACCCTCAACCGCGAGTGGATGGCCGGGCTGGTTTTCGAGGACCCCGGCGCGCGACGTCGGCTGGAGGGGATCTTGCATCCGCTGATCCGGGCCGCCTGGCAGGAGCGGGTGGCGCAGTGGCGGCGGGCCGGCTGCGATCTGGCGATGGTGGTCATTCCCCTGCTTTACGAAACCGAGGCCGATGGCGAGGTGGACCGGGTGATTTGCGTGGCCTGCCGTCCGGACACCCAGCGGGAACGCCTCCGGCAGCGCGGCTGGTCCGATGAAGAGATTGCCCGCCGCAACGCCGCCCAACTGCCGGCGGAGGAAAAAATGCGCCGGGCCGATGTGGTCATCTGGACCGAGGGAACGCTGAAGACCACTGCGGCGCAGGTCGAACGGGTGCTTCAACGGCTGCGCCGTCCAACCGCCACCTCGGCCTGAGCCGCGAAAGCGACCCGGAACCGACCGCCAAACGGGGCGGGCGGCGTGTCCCGATCTTCAGGCAACGCGCCAGGCGAACGGCAGTCCAGTTGGCCCGGCGCTTGACCCGTGCAACAGCCGCCGCATGCTGGGAGTTGCTGGACCGAACGGAGGACCATAGCCCGACGCGGTTGATCGAGTCGGTGTTGGCGCATCCGGCGTTGACCCCCCTGCGGGAAGCGGCGGAAGCGGGGGGGAGTGTGTTGTGCACCGGCGTTCACCCGGCGGCGCAAGGCTGGCTGGCGGCCGTGCTGCGGGGATGGTTTCCGGGACGTGCCTTGTTGCTGGTGGCGCCGGATCCGGCGGCGCAGGAGGCACTGCACCGGGATCTGGGCGCCTGGCTGGGGTTGAGCGGGAGCGAGCGAGGGGCGGTTTCGGACCCGGCGGTTTCGGAGGCGCAAGGGCTGGCGCGGACCGGCGAGAAAGCGCGTCGGGGCCGGGGCCGCCCACGCAGCGGCCGCCGGAAGGCGCCTGCCAGCGCCGGGCCGTCCGCCACGCTCCCGGTTCCGCTGTTCTATCCGGCGTGGGACGTCGATCCCGAGCTGCCGGGCCTGCCGCACGTGGACGTGATCAGCGAGCGGCTTGAAACGCTGGCGGCGCTCGAGGAGGCCGCCGGCGCGGCGCCCATCGTGGTGACGACCGGCACGGCGCTGATGCAACGCACCTTCTCGCCGGCCGAATGGCGGCAGCGGCGGCGGCGCTTGCGCGTCGGCGACACGCTCGATCCCCTCGACCTGGTCGAGTGGCTGGAGGAGCAGGGCTACGAACCGGAGGCGCAGGTCACCCAGAAAAGCACGCTGGCGTTGCGGGGCGGTATTGTGGACGTTTTTCCCCCCGCGCGTCCCTGGCCGGTGCGGATCGAGTTCTTCGGCAACACCATCGAGTCCCTCCGGGAGTTCGATCCGGCCACCCAACTGGCCCGGGCCACGCTGGATGAGGCGATTCTTTCGCCGGCCGGCGAACTGGGTTTGCTCCGCCGGCAGGTGGAGTCAGGGGCAAACACGGCCGGGCCGGGCGGTCCGCCCACGTTGATGGATCACCTGCCGGAGGACGCTTTGGTGGTGGTTTGTGAGCCGGAAGCGGTGCGGCAGGCGGGAGCGGAGGCCGCCGGCCGGGCGGCGGCGGGGAGTGTTTGGTATCGGCGGTGGGAGGAAATCACGGCGCAATGGCGGGCCAGGGGCCGGACCCTCGTGGCGTTGGCCGAACTGCCGGTGGATGCCCTTCCGGAGGCGGGACTGACCGCGCCGGAGGAGGACGGCCTGTTGAAGCCCGTCGAGCTTCCGGTCACCAGCCTCGAAACGTGGCGTCCTTCGGGCGGTCGCGCGCCGGATCCGGCCGTGGCGGAGGCGCGTCGCCGCGAGTTCCTCGAGCAAATCCACCGCTGGCAGCGGCGCGGATGGCGCGTCGAGGTGATGTGCAACAACCGGGGCGAGGCCGACCGGTTTCTCGAGATTTGGGCCGAAGAGGGCCCGCAAGGACCGGCGGCACGAAAGGACGGCCGCCGGGAGGTGGCGCCGGCGCCGCCGATTCGACTCGGCCCGCTGGGACACGGCTTCGTGTGCGAGCGGCTCGAACTGGCGGTCGTGACCGACGCCGAGATCTTCGGCCGTTACAAGCACCAGCGGCCGCGCCGGCTCAAATCGCCCCACGCGGCCGCGGCGCGCTCGGTGTTCGAGATCGGGTTCACCGACTTCGAGCCCGGCGACTATGTGGTGCACATCCAGCACGGGATCGGCCGGTTCTTGGGCATCGAGCGGCTCGAATCGAGCGACTCCCGGCGCGCGGCCCGTGAGTGTCTGGTCATCGAGTATGCCCCGCGCCGGCCGGACCAGGATCCGCCGCGGCTGTACGTGCCGCTGACCGAGGCCCACCTGGTCAGCAAGTACGTGGGCGCTGGTCGGGCGCGTCCGCCGTTGAGCGTGTTGGGGGACCGCCGGTGGCAGCGGGCCAAGGAAGCCGCGGCGCAGGCGGTGCAGGACCTGGCGGCGGAACTGCTCAGCATCCAGGCCGCCCGGCAGTCCCAGCCCGGTTACGCCTTTCCGCCGGACACTCCGTGGCAGCGGGAGTTCGAGAACGCCTTCATTTACGAGGAAACGCCGGACCAACTCGCCGCCATCGAGGCCACCCGGCGGGACATGGAGGCGCCCAAGCCGATGGACCGGTTGATCTGCGGCGACGTCGGCTTCGGCAAGACCGAAGTGGCCATCCGGGCGGCGTTCAAGGCGGTGATGGCGGGCCGGCAGGTGGCGGTGCTGACGCCGACGACCGTCCTGGCCCAGCAGCATTACCGGACCTTCAGCGAGCGGATGGCGGACTATCCGGTGCGGGTCGAGTTGCTCTCCCGGTTCCGCACCCCGCGCCAACAGGCGGAAGTGCTGCGGGGGCTGGCTTCCGGCGCGGTGGACATCGTCATCGGCACGCACCGGTTGTTGAGCGATGACGTGCGCTTCCGGGACCTGGGGCTGGTGGTGATCGACGAGGAACAGCGGTTCGGCGTGTTGCACAAGGAACGCTTCAAGCAGATGCGCCGGATGGTGGACGTGCTGACGCTGTCGGCCACGCCGATTCCGCGGACGTTGTACCTGGCCCTCACCGGCGCCCGCGACCTGAGCACCATCGAGACCCCGCCCCAGGACCGCCTGCCGGTGGAAACCATCGTCGCCGCCTACGACGAACGGCTCATCCGGGAGGCCATCCGGCGCGAGCTGGTCCGCGGCGGGCAGACCTTTTTCCTCCACAACCGCATCCACGACATCCACCAGGTGGCCGGCCGCATCCGGGCCCTCGTGCCCGAGGCCCGCGTGGTGGTGGGCCACGGCCAGATGAAGTCCGACGAACTCGAGGCGGTCATGACCCGCTTCATCGAGGGCGAGGCCGACGTGCTGGTTTCGACCACCATCATCGAAAGCGGGATCGACATCCCCAACGCCAACACGCTGATCATCGACCGGGCCGACCGGTTCGGGCTGAGCGACCTGTACCAGTTGCGCGGCCGGGTGGGACGCTACAACCGGCAGGCCTACGCCTACCTGCTCATCCCCCGCCATGCCGGGTTGCTGGCCGACGCCCGCCGACGGATCAGCGCCATCCGGCAGTTCTCGACCCCCGGCAGCGGATTCAAGATCGCCATGCGCGACCTCGAGATCCGCGGGGCCGGCAACCTCCTGGGCAAGGAACAGAGCGGCCACATCACCGCCGTCGGCTTCGACCTCTACTGCCAGTTGCTCAAGGAAACCATCCACGCCCTCAAGGGCGAGCCGTTGAAGCCGCCGCCGCGCGTCAACCTGCGGTTCGACTTTCTCGAGATCGGCGGGCTGGGGTTGGATGGCGCCCCGGAGGCGGCGGAGGCGCCGGTGGCTTCCCCGGAGGAAACGACGCGCCGCTCCGGCAAAAAACGCTCGCGGCGCGGCGCGGCGTGCTCGATCGCCTGCCTGCCGCCGGCTTATGTGTCCGAGCCGCAGCACCGGATCGAGCTGTATCGACGCCTCGCGCTCTGCACGGAGGGGACGGAGATCGACGCCCTGGAGGCGGAGATCCGCGACCGTTTCGGGCCGCTGCCCGAGCCGGCCCGGTTGTTGATCGAGGTGGCCCGGTTGCGGCTCCTGGCAGCGGAGCGACGGGTCGAGTCCATCGAGGTCCGCGACGACAAGCTCATGATCACCCGGGGCGGCGATTATCTGATGGTGGGCGGACGGTTCCCGCGGCTGACCGCCGCCCGTTCCGCCGCCCGGCTCAAGGAGATCGTCCGTCTGCTGCGGGCGTTGCAATGAGGCATGGTTGGCTCCCGAGCGGGGGGCGGTGTTGTCGCCAGGTTTCACACCTCGCCGACAGGCAGAAGCTTCATTGCATCCCCTGTTGGTGAGCCCGGATCGGATTCCGGCCATGTTCCCTTGGTTGGCGAGCAGCCGGCACCGCCATGGGGAAGGAGTGATTGTAGGGGGGGCTTTGTTTTATCAGTTGTAAACACCACTTATATTACCCCAATCTTGCTTGCATACGTGCTCTGAAAAGTCCAGCCTCCCTCCCATCTTGTCGCTGGCTCTTCCGGGTCCACGGACTCTGTCGGCGCGACACCAACAGAACACTCGAAATGACTGATCGATCGATGGACAACAAACCCTCAGCGTGTGTCTCATGGCCAGGCTTCCAAGCGGGATGGTGGACCGTGCTGCTGGCCCTGGCTTTGAGGGGCCTCGCCCTCCAAGCGCAAGTACCCATCTACGATGCCTCCAACCGATCCCACGACCATTGGGGAATGATCGCGCCGATTTCGAGTGCGAAGTGGTGGGCTCAGAGCTTCAGGGTGCCCGCGGACGGCGCCTACCGGCTGACATCCGTGAGGGTGGACATCAGCGGTAGCGGTGGTGGCTTGGGTGTCGATGTGTACACCAATGGGTCCGGGAATGTCCCGGGAGAAAGTTTGCTCAGCTTGCAAGGTCCTTCCAACCCTTCCGGCCCAAGCACCTACAGCCCGGCGACTCCGCTTTTCCTGGCGGCGGCTCAGATCTACTGGATTGTGGCGCGGGTCGAAGACAACGTTGTGGCGCTCAGCGAGATCATCCCGATTCCGGATCCCAATCCTGGCAGCGGTTCCATCTACGTGTGGACCGGAAGCGCGTCAGCCGCGGAAGTGGGAACCGACATCGGCAGTGCCTACTATGAATCAGGTACGTGGGCATGGACCTCGGGAGGGCTGGCTTTGACGGTTTATGGCACGGCGGTTCCGGAGCCGAGCGCGTGGGGTTTGGTGGGTTTGACGTTGGCCCTCGGGGTTGCCGTGAGGAAGCGCCTGCCTCGGCGTCGGTGATCCCCGGCTCCGGTCCCGGGGAGAAGAAGGCGCCAAGCGGCCCCAAGCTCTGCAGTCGAATCGCGGCGTGGACGCCCCGCGGCGTCGCAGACATTCGTCATCGAAGGGACCTCGCAGGGGGAGGGCTGGTTGGGAGGGGTGCTTCGAGACCCAATGGCCGCCGGGGCCCGCCCCCGCGATTTGCCTTTCGCGGTTGGCGGGCTTTCCGCATTCTCAACCGGCATGACGCCCACCGTGGCCATCGTGGGGAGACCCAACGTCGGGAAGTCCGCCCTCTTCAATCGCTTGGCGGGCCGCCGCATCGCGATCGTGCACGACCAGCCCGGCGTCACGCGGGACCGCGTGAGCGCCGAACTCGAGCTGGAGGGGCGGCCCTACACGCTGGTGGACACCGGCGGCATCGGATTGCTGGCCGGGGAGAAGACCGGCGATCCCATCGTGCAGGCGGCCCTGGCGCAGGTGCAGGTCGCCATCGAGTCGGCCGACCTGATCCTTTTCGTGGTGGACGCCAAGGAGGGGGTGGCGCCCTTGGACGAGGACGTGGCCGAACGGCTGCGCGAATGCGGCCGGCCGGTTCTGCTGGTGGTCAACAAGGTGGACAACCCCCGCGAGGAACTGATGGCCGCCGACTTCGCGCGGCTGGGCTTCGACCCGGTCTGGCCGGTGAGCGCCATCCACGGCCACGGTGTGCCCGCCTTGTTGCAGGCGATGAAACAGCACCTCCCGCCGCCGACCCCGGACGAGGCCGCGGCCGCTCCCGGAGAACCGTCGCCGGAACCGTCGGAGGCGGCGGAGGCCGGCGGGGAGGAATCGCTTCCCGGCATGGCCGGGCCGTTGAAGCTGGCGTTCGTCGGCCGGCCGAACGTCGGCAAGTCCTCCCTTGTCAATGCCCTGACCCGTTCGGAACGGGTCGTCGTCAGCCCGGTGCCGGGCACCACGCGCGATTCGGTGGACGTGCCGCTGCAGATCACCACCGAGGGACGCGTCGAGCGCTACATCCTCATCGACACCGCCGGGATGCGGAAGGCGCGCCGGATCAAGGACTCGATCGAGTTCTACAGCGTGCGCCGGGCCGAGAAGTCGATCGAGCGGGCGGACTTGGTGGTGTTCGTGCTGGATGCCGAGACGGGCATCGTCGAGCAGGACAAGAAGATCGCCGACAAGATCGTCTCGGCCCACAAGGCCTGCGTGGTGGTCATCAACAAGTGGGACCTCTACGCCGAGCAGGTCGAGGCCGCCCGGCGCGAACTCGAACAGCTCGCCCGGAAGGGCAAACGGCCGCCGGACGCCCCGCCGGCGCGGATGAGCGATTTCGTGGCGTGGGTGAAGCGGAAGCTCTTCTTCTTGGACTACGCGCCGGTGGTGTTCACCTCGGCCACCGAGGGGATGCACCTGGACCGGCTGCTGGATGCGGTGCGGTTCGTGGCCGATCAGTTGCGCCAGACGGTGCCGACGGCCCTGCTGAACCGCGTCCTGCACGAGGCCATCGAGAAACGCCAGCCGATTTCCGCCACCGGCGAGCGGCTTCGGTTTTTTTACGCCACCCAGATCGGCCGCGCGCCGGCCCGGTTCCTCCTGTTCGTCAACAAGGCCGGATTGTTCGCGCCCGCCTACGTCAAGTACCTCACCGGCGAGTTGCGCCGGGCCTTCGGTTTCGAGGGTTGTCCCATCCTGATCACCGCCCGGCCGCGGCCCAAGAAGGTGGACTTCACCGCGGCGAAGAAGAAGAAGGATGGGCGCCGGCGGACGACGGGGCGCAAGGCTTCGTCGAAGAAGTCGAAGCCCGGCCGGGGCGGGCGGACGCGGGCGGCGCGCCAAGGGCGGGGCCGGCGCTGAGCGGAAGCCGCCTCAGATTTCCTGGAGTTCGTGCTGCAGGACGGCCAGCCCGTACAGGGCGGCCGTTTCGCAACGCAGGATCCGCGGGCCGAAACTCACCGGCGTCGCCCCGGCGGCGAAAAGTTGTTCCCGCTCCTCCGGCGTGAAGTCGCCTTCGGGCCCGATCCAAAGGGCGATCTCCGTTGGGGGCCATGCCCTGGCCTCCCGTTGGCGGAGAAACCACGCCCGGAAGGGGAGGGCGTCGGCGGCGAGGTCGGCCACCACCACCGGAGCGCCTTCGGACGGTGTGGGAAGGCAGGCGGTGAACGGTTGCGGGGGACGCACCTCCGGCAGCCAGGGGTTGCCGCATTGCTTCATGGCCTCGATGGCGATGGCCTGCCAGCGGGCTTGGCGGGCGGCGGCTTCCTTGGCGTCATAGTTGGGGACCGATCGCGCCGTGAGCACGGGCTGGATGAGGGCGGCGCCGAGCTCGACGGCCTTTTGCAGGATGAGGTCCATGCTCCGGCCCTTGGCCACGGCTTGGAACAACCCCACCCGGCAGGCCGGCCGCCGGTGAAGGCGGCGGGAGTGCACCTCGAGGGTGAGCCGCCGGCTGTCCACGGCGGCCACAGTGCAGGCGTATTCACCGCCCCGGCCGTCCAAGACGGCGACCTGTTCGCCCGGCCGCAGGCGCAAGACCCGGATGGCGTGCCGGGCTTCCGCGCCCTCGAGCCGCAGGCGCGTCTCCGTGCAGGCTTCGGGTGGAAGGTGAAACCGGTGCATGCGGCGCGGAGGACCGGGCTTCAGCGGAACAGGTCGCGGGCCTTCTCGAAGAAGCTGCGGGAGCGGGGATTGACGTTTTCGTCGCAGAGGGCCGCGAACTCCTCGAGTTTGGCGCGTTGCTGGGGGGTGAGTTTGGTCGGCACCTCGACGACCACCCGGACGTGCAGGTCGCCCTGGCCGTAGCCCTGGACGTTGGGCACGCCCTTGCCGCGCAACCGGAACACCGTCCCGGACTGCGTGCCCGGCGGGATCCGGATGGTGGCCTTGCCGTCCAGCGTCGGCACTTCGATCTCCGCCCCGAGGGCCGCCTGCACGAAGCTGATGGGCACTTCGCAAAGGAGGTCGTCGCCGTGTCGCTGGAAGATCTCGTGCGGTCGGACGTGGAGGACCACGTACAAATCGCCGGGCGGGCCGCCGCGGAGGCCGCTCTCGCCGTTGCCGGCCGAGCGCAACCGCGTGCCGGTGTCCACCCCGGGGGGAATGCGGATCCGCACCTTGCTGCGTTGGTTGGTGCGGCCGCTGCCGTGGCAACGCTGGCATGGCCGGTCGATCACCTCGCCCGCCCCGTCGCAGCGCGGACAGGTCTGCCGCACCCGCATGAAGCCGCCCAGGATTTGCTCGACCTGGCCGCGGCCGCCGCAGGTCCGGCAGCGTGTCCGGCCGGAGCCTTTCTCTGCTCCGGTGCCCTTGCAGGCCGGACAGGGCCCCGCCTTGGTCAGGGTGATTTCCTTTTCGCAACCCCGGGCGGCCTCCTCGAAGCTGATCTCCAAATCGTAACGCAGGTCGGCCCCGCGTTCGGCGCCGCGGCCATCCCGTCGCCCCGCGCCCGTGCCGAACAGCTCGTCGAAAATGCTGCCCCCGCCGCCGCCGAAAACCTCGCGGAAGATCTCGAACGGATCATGGAACCCGCCAAACCCGCCGCCGAATCCGCCGCCCCTGCCGCCGGCGCGGGCCCGCGGATCGAAGGCCGCTTCGCCGTACTGGTCATAGGCGGCCCGCTTTTGTGGATCGCTCAGAATCTCGTAGGCGCGGCCGATCTCCTTGAACTTTTCCTCCGCCTCCTTGTCGCCCGGGTTGCGGTCCGGGTGGTACTTCAAGGCCAGGCGGCGGTAGGCCTTCTTGATTTCCTCCTGGGAGGCATCCCGGGAAACCCCCAGCAGTTCGTAGTAATCGCGTTGAGCCATGGCGGGAGGCGGTGGGACCGATCAGGCTTGCCCGCCGTCCTCGGAGGCGGGGCCGGCGGGGGAGGCGGTTTCCGCTTCCGGCGCGCGGGCGACGACCACGCTGGCCGGGCGGATGAGGCGGCCGTTGAGCCGGTAGCCTTTCCGGAGTTGCTGGGCCACGTGGCCGTCCGGCACCTCGGCGGTTTCCTGCATCGAGACCGCCTCGTGGAGAGACGGATCGAACGCCTGGCCGGCGGCGTCGATGGGTTCCAGGCCCGACTCCTTCAGGGCGGCCAGGAGCTGGTTGTAGATCATCCGCACGCCATCCCGCACGGCCGGGGGCGCCTCCTCGAGCGAAGCCAGCGCCATCTCGAAGCTGTCCAGGACGGGGATCAGGCGGCTCAACAGCTTTTCGTTGGCGTACTTGATCGCCTCCTCGCGGTCCCGGGTCGCCCGCTTGCGGAAATTGTCCAGATCCGCCACCGCGCGCAGGTAGCGGTGGTAATGCTCATCGGCCTGGGCCGCCCGGGCCCGGAGCGCTTCGAGTTCCTCGGGCGAGGGCGTCGAAGCGGCCTGGGCGAACGGTTCCTCCCTCGCCTCGGCGGCGGTGGGTGGTTCCGAAACCGGCGGCTCCTCGGCGCGATCAGGCTTTTGGTGTTTCTTGCTCATCGTCTCCTCAAGGAGCCGAAAGCATACACAGGGGACGGGCTGCAGGCAAATCCAAGCCCCGCCCCCACGCGGCTTCGGGCGCCACCACCGCCGCGGCCGCGAACGTGGGACCAACCCGGGGAGACCGTTTTCCCCCTTGCTTCGCGATGGGAACCGCGCCGGCCTTGGCCTAAACTGCCCTGCGTGCCGGTCGAAATCGCCATCGTCGTGCCCGTTTACAACGAGGCCGACAACATCCTGCCGCTGGCGGAGGAGGTGGTCGCCGCCATGAGGCGCCAGCCGCGGAGCTTCGAGCTGGTGTTCGTGGACGACGCCAGCACCGACGGCACCTGGGAGCGGATCGCCGAGGCGGCCCGGCGTTTTCCCCAGGTCCGCGGTCTGCGGCACGAGCGCAACGCCGGGCAAAGCGCCGCCCTTTGGACCGGCTGGCGGGCGACCGACGCCCCGATCCTCGCCACGTTGGACGGCGACCTGCAAAACGATCCGGCCGATTTGCCCCGCCTGCTCGAGACGCTGGCCGGGGTGGATTTCGTGAGCGGCATGCGGGTCAACCGCCGCGACAACGCCCTGCGCCGGTTTTCCTCCGTCGTGGCCCGCTGGATGCGCCGGTGGGTGCTGGGGGCCGATTTTCGGGACACCGGATGCGCCGTCCGGGTTTTCCGGCGTGAGGTCCTCGACGTCGTCCCGGCCTTCAACGGCCTCCACCGCTTCCTGCCCGTTCTGGTGCGGGCGGGCGGTTTCCAGACACGCGAAGTGCCGGTCAACCACCGTCCCCGGCGGGCGGGCGTCTCGAAGTACGGCGTCTGGAACCGTTTGGGACGCGGCATCCACGACCTGATCGGGGTGCGCTGGTACCTGAAACGGCAGCTTCGCCCGGTGCCGGTCCGCGAACTGCCGGTCCCGGAACCGCCGCCCGCATCCGCGCCGCCGGAACCGCCGGCCCGGAGTTGAGCCGTCCCGGAGCCGAAAGGCTCGGCAGCCGGCGCGGAGAGTGGTTTCCTTGCCGCATGCACCGAGGAAACGGAATCGTGACCGGCCCGCGTGGCGTGGGATTGGTCGGCTTGGTTTGCTGGGTCGTGGCCGTTGCCTGCGGCCGGGCGGGCACGGGGCCCATGGAGCGAGCCCTGATCCCCCGGCCGGCACACTGCGTTTTCCACGAAGGGCGGCACGTGCTTCGTCGCGACACGCCGGTCCATGGGGCCGGGGAGGCCCGGACCGAGGCGCGCCAACTCATCGAGGCGCTGGCTCCGGCGATGGGGTTCCGGCTGCCGTTGGTCGGGCAGGAGCCGGCCGAGGGCATTTCATTGGCGTTGGACGGTGGGTTGGCGGAGGAGTTGGGCGGGGAAGGGTACCGATTGCGGGTGGATCCGAGGCGCATCGAACTGCGGGCGGCCCGTCCCGCCGGGCTGTTCCACGGCATCCAGACCCTCCGGCAGTTGCTGCCGCCGGAGGCGTTTTCCCGGCGGCCCGTGGCAGGGGTCGATTGGGTCTTGCCCTGTGTCGAGATCATCGACCGGCCGCGGTTCGCTTGGCGGGGACTGTTGGTCGATCCGGCGCGGCATTTCATCCCCGTGGAGGATCTGAAGCACTTCATCGACGCGATGGCGGTCCACAAGTTCAACCGCCTTCAGTTGCACCTGACCGACAACGAGGGCTGGCGGCTCGAAATCCGGCGTTATCCGCGGCTGGCCGAACTGGGGTCGCGGAACGATTGGACACACCTGTGGAAAGGCGGGGGCCGGACGCCGTGTTTCGGCTACTACACCCGGGAAGACATCGCCGGGCTGGTGCGGTATGCCGCCGAACGCCACATCACCCTCGTGCCGGAAATCGAGATGCCGTACCACGCCGGCGCGGCCATCGTGGCCTATCCGGAGTTGGGGGTGAACACGGCGGGTTTGGCGGACCTGCCCCCGGAAAAGCGGTGGCGTCGGACCCACGGTCTGTTGGCCCCGCGAGAATCCACCGTCCGGTTCATGCAGGAGGTGCTGACCGAGGTGATCGAAATGTTCCCGGGGCCGTTCATTCACATCGGCGGCGACGAAGCCAACCTGCGCGTCTGGGCCCGGGACGCGGAAATGCAGGCGTTGATGAAGCGCCTTGGGTTGGAAGGGCCGCATGAGCTGCACAGTTGGTTCATCCGGCAGATGGACGCCTTTCTGGCCGGCCGCGGCCGGCGGCTGGTCGGGTGGGATGAAATCCTGCAGGGCGGGCTGGCGCCGGGGGCCACGGTGATGAGCTGGCACGGCTTCGCCGGGGGCGTCACCGCCGCCCGCGCGGGGCACGATGTGGTGATGGCCCCCACCTCCCACACCTACTTCGACTACTATCAAGGCCCGCGGGACAAGGAGCCGCCGGCCATCGGCGGTTTTCTGCGGCTGGAGAGGGTGTATGCCTTCGATCCCCTGCCGCCCGAACTCACCGGAGCCGAGGCGCGCCACATCCTCGGCGGCCAGGGCCAGTTGTGGGGCGAGTACATCGCCACCCGGGACCATCGGGACTACATGGCCTGGCCACGGGGTTGCGCGTTGAGCGAAACGCTTTGGTCGCCTCGCGGGAGACGCGACTTCACCGAGTTCCGGCGGCGGCTGCGGTCCCATTTGGAAGGACTCCGGCAGGCGGGCGTGGGCTTCCGGCCGTTGGACTGAGAGCCGGGTTCCCGCCGGGGGCGTTCGCGCGAAACTACAGCGCCGCTTCGAGGATCGCCCGGAGTTCGGCGTCTTCGAGCGGGATGGGATTGCCCTTCATGCTGCTGGCGGCGCGGGCTTTGGCGCACAGCACGGGGACGTCGGCTTCGCCGATGCCGTAGGTCCGCAACGGCGGGATGCCCAGATCGGCCGCCAGTTGCCGCACCCAGGCGACGCCGTCCGCGGCCTGCGCGGTGGGGTTGCCGGTGAGGAGGCGGGCCAGTTCGTCGTAGCGGGCCAGGACGGGCGAGTCGGGGGTGCGCCGGCGCAGGGCGCGGAGGTTGACTTCCATGACGTGGGGCAACAGGGCCGCGCAAACGGCGCCGTGCGGAGCGGGGAACATGCCGCCGATGGGGCCGGCGAAACCATGCACCGCCCCCAAGCCGGCGTTGGCCAGGGCCAAGCCGCTGAACAGTGACGCCAAGGCCATGTCTTCCCGCGCTTGGGCGTCATCGCCGCGCTCGCAGGCCCGTTTGAGCGAACGGGCCGCCCGGGGCAGGGCTTCGCGGCAGAGGGCGTCGGTGATCGGCTGGCGGCGGGCCGAAACGAACGGCTCGATCAGTTGCGTCAGCGCGTCCATGCCGGTGCGGGCGGTCACTTCGGCCGGCAGCGCATGCGTCAGTTCCGGATCGACGATCGCCACCCGGGCCAGGAGGCGCGGGCTGCGGAGGCTGACCTTGACGCGGTGTGAGGGGCAGGCGAGGACGGCGTTGCGCGTGACTTCGGCGCCCGTTCCGGCGGTGGTCGGAATGGCGATCCACGGCGCGGCGGGCCGCTCCAAGGGTTGGCCCCGGCCGACGACCTCGAGGTAATCGGTCGGCTCGCCCGGATTGGTCAGCAGGCCGGCGGTGGCCTTGGCGCAATCGACCACGCTCCCGCCGCCGAAGCCGACGACCAGTTCGCATGCGGCCTCACGCGCCAACCGCACCGCCCGGACGACGTCGTCCACGGAAGGTTCGCCCGGACAGGCGAACGACACGCACGCCACGCCCGCTTCCTCGAGCGCGCGCCGCAGGGGCTCGGCGCGTTGCGGGTTCCGGCCGGTCACCAGCAGGGCCCGTCGTCCCAAGGCCGCGGCCAGGGCCGGCGCCTCCCGGACGGCGCCGGGACCAAAGAGAATCCTCGTGGCGGTGGCGAATTCGAAACGCATGGCGGGTTCCTTACGTGGCGATCCAAGGCTCGAACCGACCGGTCTCCGGGCGGCCGGCGATCACCCCGTCACAGGGGCGGCCCCCATGAAGACGGCGGTCTCCCCGGCACGCCAGCCGGTCACCAACCGGCATCGTCGGGGAAGACGTTCGTGTATTTCACCGACGAGCGTGGCTGGGCCATCATCGGCGCCACGGTGTCCCGCCAGGTTGCGTAGTGCGCGGTTTGTTTGTGGGCGGCCGGGGCTTGTTCGTCCCGGTACACCTCCACCAGCACGAAGCGGGTCGGGTCGTCCTGTTGCTGGACGACGTCGAACCGCGCCACGCCCGGTTCCTGCACGCTGGCCCGGGCGTTGGCCAGGGTGGCTTCCTTGAAGGCCTCGACGCAGTCGGGCTTCACCTGCACATGGACATGAACGATCAGCATGACGGTCTTGGCGCGTTGCGTGGTTGTCGTTTGCCGGGCCGATCATAGGCGCTCCGGCCGCCGACTCAACCCGGCGATGCGGCCGCCCGGCTGTCCGGGACCTTGATCGCCCGCCCAAGGCAACCGCCCATCCCCAGTGGTGCAGGCAACGCTCTGTGGTGCAGACATCCTGCCTGCCACACCGTTCCGTTTCTGGTGCGGGCATCCTGCTTGGACCGTGCCCCTACGCCCGGCCGGCTTGGCTTCCGCCTCAACCGATCGGTGGCGCCCAGCCGGGCTCGTACTCGCGCTGCCAAAAGCGGGCCGCCTCGGGATCGCCCAGGATGTGGCCGTTGGCCGGGTCGCAGCGGAGGGTGCGTCCCAACCGCCAGGCGATGTTCCCCAGGTGGCAGAGCAGCGTGCTGCGGTGGCCCTCGGCGATGTCCGCGTGCGGCGCGCGGTTTTCCCGGATCGCCTCCACGAAATCCCGCAAGTGCGGCGCGTCCTCGACGCCGCCTCGGACCTCCGTGATCAGGCGGTCGTTGGGATCGTGGATCGTGTAGCCGCCGTTGCGGATGACCAGCGTGCCGTGTTCGCCGTAAAAGGCCGCACCGAAGCTGAGACCCTCGTAGCCATGCCGCCGGCAGCTCTGTCCCTCCCACAGGATGGCGGCGTTCCCGAAATCGAACGTGGCCGTCTGGGTGTCGGGTGTCTGCTGATCGTCGTCGTAGGCATAACGACCGCCCTCGGAGACGACCCGGTGGGGGAAATCGACGCCCAGTCCCCACCGGCAAAGATCGAGGGCGTGGATGCCGTTGTTGCCCAGCTCGCCGTTGCCCCAGTGCCAGAACCAGTGCCAGTTGTAGTGCACGAGGTTGTCGCGGTAGGGCCGGCGGGGCGCCGGGCCCTGCCACAGTTCCCAGTTCAACCAGGCCGGAACCGGCGCCTGCCGGCCGCGGCCGATCGGACCGCGCCGGTTGTTGTACCACGCCCGGGCGAAGGTGATGCGGCCCAGATCGCCCTCGCGCAACCGCGCCATGGCTTCGCGAATGGCCGGGGTGCTGCGGCGTTGGGTGCCAACCTGCACGACCCGTCGGTGCCGGCGCGCGGCTTCGATCATCCATTCGCCTTCGGCCGGATTGTGGCAGGCGGGTTTTTCCACATAGACGTGCTTGCCGGCCGCGCAGGCCAAAAGGGTGGCCGGCCCGTGCCAATGGTTGGGGGCGGCGATCACCAGGGCGTCGATCGACGCATCGTCGAGCAGCCGGCGGAAATCCTCGATGGCCCGGGGCGGCGGTTGTTGATCCCCGACCGCGCGGATGGCGCCGGCCCAGGTCCGGGGATCCGGATCGCACACGGCGGCCACGTGCACATCGCCGAGCCGGGCAAACCCGCGGGCCAAGGCGGTGCCGCGCCCGTGGACGCCCATGACGGCGACGCGCAACCGGCGGTTGGCGCCCAGCACCGTGGCGCCGCTCCACAACAGGCCGGCGGTGGTGAAGCTGCCGGTGCGGGCCA
>RFJD01000243.1 GCA_003695015.1 Verrucomicrobiota bacterium
CCCGTGGGCGCGGAAATGTTGGGGCAATGTTATGATGTCGGGGCTGACATCGCGGAAGTAGGTATAGTTTTCGATGACTCCCACGGTTTCCGGTCGGGCCCCGGTCATCAGACTGGTGCGCGACGGACAGCAGATGGCTTCCTGGCAATACGCGCGGTCGAAAAGCAGCCCGTCACGGGCCAGCGCATCCAGATTCGGCGAAATGACGATCGGGGAACCATAACAGCCGAGCTCGGGTCGGAGATCGTCAACGGCGATGAAGAGAATATTGGGCTTGTTCTGTGCCGCCTGGGCGCAGGCAGCGACGAGCAAAATCAGTAGGGCGCTGATGCGAGTCATATGTTCAGGGCGTTGCGTTCGATGGGTGTGTTGTCTCATAGCTGGCGGGCATGCTCTGGCGGAGGTTTATTGATCCGTTCCCGCGCCGCTCCGGAGAGGTCTTGTTCGGACGGGAGGCAGCAAACGCGCCGCGCGACGAGGAAATGGCGTTCGTCCAGCAACGGCATCAGCAACGCGATCACGCCGGGCATTGGAGCGTTCCACCTTCAGGCAAAGGCCTGCCGCCGTGCCCGTCGCGTGCCCCATGGTAGCGCAGGTGGCCATCACGCACGCCGAGGAAGGTGGAATGTGTGTCTGAGTCATGTTGCACCCGGCGGACAGCAGGGGTTCATGTGTGGAGTAGAGGCGGCGAACCGGGGTTTCATCAGGGCGGTCGAAAGGCTCGTGGAAAGAACCGGGCGGCTCCTTGAGGTTCTCGACACGAGCGGGAGTGTGCTCGTCCAGCGACCAGCCGCCGTGGCCATCGCACCTGGTTTCCCCTTCTTGAGGAAGTCTCGCCTCCTCATGACTTCGAGCTCCTCACCTCCAGACGACGGGCAGCCAGACGGTCATCTCGCTCACCCCGCGATTGCTCCAGGCGAAATAGGGAATGAAGCGGGTCTTGACCTTTTTCCAGGTGGGTTTGTTCAACGGGTGATACATGCCCTCCTGGCTCTCCGAGTGGAGCCACACCTCACCCTCCAAGTAAACAACGCCGCCAAGAAAATCCGCGTCGTAATGTGGGGTCAGCTTCACGTCCGACGGCAGGTAGGCGTCAAGTATGCTCGTGCCCTTGGGCAGGTCCGGTGTTTCCAGGCAGTACACCACCGGCCCGCGCTTGATGGCCACTTGGTTGCGGATTTCCTCGATCTTGGGGTTCCCGACAAGCAGGCGGGTTTCCATCGGCATGTCCAGCTCGATGACATCACCCGGTTTCCATGGGCGTTTGAGGCGCGCGAAATGGCCCGGGAGAACCCCTGTCTCGATCGCTTGGCCGTTCACACGGACGACGGCTCCCTCGGCCCAGTCGGGAATGCGCAACCAAATATCGAAGGGCTCGCGCTTGCAGGCGCGCAGGCGGATTCTTACGCGGCCGTCCCACGGGAAGTTCGACTGTTGGTCCAACTCGATGGCCGAGCCATCCTGTAATCGGGTTTCCAAGTGGTTGCTGCCGTAGAGGTTCACGGACAGGCCGTTGGGCGTCAGACTGTACGCCCAAGCGGGACTTTTGGCGATGGTTCGCACCAGATTGGGCGGGCAGCAAAAACAGTCGATCCATGGCTCGCGGGTCTTTTGGTCGGTTGTATCCAAGTTGTAGTCGAACGTCCGTCGCAACGGGTTGGTGTAGAAGTAGCGCGTGCCGTCCAGGCTGATCCCCGACAAGGCGCTGTTGTGCAGCACCAGCTCCATGACATCGGCAAATCGGGATTCGCCATGGATGCCGAGCATCCGGTAGTTGAACATGGCGTTGCAGACGTTGGCGCAGGTTTCGTTGTAGGCGGTCAGGTTCGGCATCACGTACTCGCGAACGAACGCCTCATGCACGAAATCCACGCGTGAGGAGGCGCCGTGGTGGGCCTGGCCGCAGGCGCCGGTCACATACATCTTCCGGTTCACGATGTTGTCCCAGATGCGGTCCAACGCGGCGATGAGAGCCTCCTCCCCAGTCTCGGCGTACACGTCCGCGGCTCCGGCGTAGTAATAGAGGGCCAGGACAGCATGCCCCACAGCCTCGGTTTCCCGGCGCAGGGGAACCCGTTCCTGCACCATGTCGCCGACCGCCTTGTACCAGACGGTCAAATCCGGATCGACTTTGGAGCGGCCGCGCATGTTGATGAAGAGCTCGGCCAGGCGCAGGTACTCAGGCCGGCGGGTGGTGCGGTAAAGTTCCACCAAACCGGTGATCTGCGTCTGGTTGAAACCGAAACGGGCGAGGCGCTTCGGCTGGGGGCCGAAAAGTCGGCAGAGATAGTCGGCCGCCCTGATCGCGACGTCGAGAAAGTTGGTCTGACCGGTGACCCGGTGATGGATGCAGGCCGCCGTCATCAGATGGCCCATGTTGTACAGCTCGTGGTGACTCCTGTGGGAGAAACGCGGCACCCCGCGGATCATCACCGGGGTGGAGAGGTAGCCGTCCGGGGCTTGGGCCTTGGCGATGATCGCTATGATCCGGTCGAGTTGCTCGCGGAGCTTGGGATCCCTGTTGATGGCGTACACATAGGTGGCGGCTTCGATCCACTTGTAAAAGTCGCCATCGTGCCACCAAGTGCCCTTGAACTCGCCCTGTTTCAGACCGGCGGCGATCTTGAAATTGTCCAGGGCATGACCGACTTCCCCGGTCAGCAGCCGGCCCATGTGCGGGACCATCACCTCGGCACACTGGCGCCACTTCTGGCCCCAGAAACCGTCGGTCCAGCGACAGTCGCCGATGTTGATGCTGCGGAGTGCGACATGGGGGCTTTTCGAAGTGTCGATGACACCGCGATGCTGGGCTTGGAGAAGACCCGCGGCCAACAATCCGAGGCAAAGGCCCCAATGGGTTGTTCTTTTCATATCGAGAGAGATGATCGGTACTTCGGTGCCGTGTCGCGGCCGTCATGCCCGGCAGGAGCCAAGGGCCGTGGGAACGGCGGGCAGGAATGATTGGTGCTGACGCGTTGCGGGGCAAGGCAGATCCGGGATACCCCGTGCCACGTTCTGCCGAGTGCGAGGCGCACGTTCCGGCAGGCATGCCGCTTCCATGGTGGGCGGTTCAAGCGAACGCGGGCCATGGAGCAGGAAGGGCGTTGCGAGCGACGCCGGTCGGCCGGGCTCGCCGGACGGCAGTTGGGGGAGCGGTAGGGCGCTGTTCGCATCACGGGCGGGCCGCTTGGCCCCTTCGGGCGCGGGGCGGGCGGGTGGATGGTTGCACATCCTCGGGGCTGAACGTGCCCTGGTCGCTCAAGTCTGACGGATCATATCTCCGGATGGTGGGGTCGGCCTCGGGGTTGGGCTTGGGGAACCAAGCGCCGACGGCCTTCAAACGGTCCATCATGTGCTGGTGCAACGTGCGGGCGAGGTCGG
>RFJD01000244.1 GCA_003695015.1 Verrucomicrobiota bacterium
GGCGACCGAAAGGCGGGCGATGGCGGTGCCCCGCGGGGTGTACCGGACCTCGGGATCCCGCGTGAGGTTGCCGGCGATGATGACTTTGTTGAAATTGGCCATGGCCTCAGGCCTCCGCGACCCCGACCGCCGGTTCCGCCTTCTTCTCCGCCTTGGTCACCAACACCCGATACACGCCCGGATCGAAATCGAAATGATGGGGCAATTTGACCGCCAGCTCGACGGGCCCCTCCAGCTCGAAGTTCACGTAATAGCCGGAGGTGACCTTGCGGTTGGGCGTCCGGGCGAAGGGCCGTTTGTCCATTTTCTGGACTTGGAGCACCTTGCCTCCCAGCTCCTGGATGCCGGCGGTGATCCGGTCGATGATCTCCGGAACGCTTTCCTCAGCGCCGGCCGTGTTCAAGATAAACAAGGCTTCGTATCGTTTCACGCTTCGTTTCCCTCGTTTCGGTTCAGGATCGGCACGATCCCGTTGTATCGGTTCATGGCCTCGGCGATGCCGCGGGTCAGCCAGCATCCAATCTGGGCCACCGCCCGGTCAAGCACCGGTTCGAGCCACTCCCGCTCGGCCGGGCTGAAGACCCCCAACACATGGTTGGTGATCTCCCGGCCCGCTTCCGGCCGCCGTCCGATCCCCACCCGCAGCCGCGGAAATTCCCGCGTGCCCAAGTGACGCTCGACCGATTCGAGCCCGTGGTGCCCGCCGGAACTGCCCCCCGGCCGCAGCCGCAGCCGGCCCAGCGGCAAATCCGCGTCGTCCACCACCACCAGCAGTCGTTCCAACGGCGTCCGATAGTAGCGGACCAGCGGCCCGACCGCCTCGCCGCTGGCGTTCATGTACGTCAGCGGCTCGACCAGCAGGACGGGCCGGTCCTGCCAGCGGCCCGCGGCCAAGCGGGACCGGAAGCGGTGGTCGCTCCGCCACTCCAAGCCGGCCTCCGCCGCCAACCGTTCCACCACCATGAAGCCGGCGTTGTGCCGGGTGGCGCGGTAACGGGGCCCCGGGTTGCCCAAGCCGACGATGAGATGCCGTTCTTGCATCGCGCGCCGGCGTGCGGTTCACCCCCCGGGCGGCGGACCACCGGCAGGGGATCACTCGCCCCCGGTTTCCTCGGCTTCCTTGCCGCGGGCGATGACTTCCGGCTCGGCCGCCTCCTCGCCTTCGGCAGTCGGTGCGACCTCCTCCTCGGCCGCCGCCCGCAAAGCCGCCACCAAGGCCACGACAACGTCCGGTTCCTCGAGGATCTCGACGCCCTCCGGCGGGGTCATGTCCGCCACGGTGATGGACTCGTCCACGCCGAGATTCGAGACGTCCACCGTCAGCAGCTCCGGCAACTGGCGCGGCAGCGCCCGGATGGTCAACTCGTGCCGGATGTGCTCCAGCACGCCGCCCTCCTTGACGCCGCGGGCCTCGCCGACGGTCTCGACCGGGACCACGACGGTGACCGGCTCGTCGGCCACCACCGCTTGGAAATCCACGTGAATCACCTTCTGGCTCAAGGGATGATGCTGCACCTCCTTGATGATGGCCAGGTGCGGCTCCGGTTCGCCCTCCACGGCGAGATCCACCAAGGCCACCTCGCTGCTGGTTTGGTGCAGCAAATGCGTCAGCTCCGTTTCGGCCACCTCGAGCGGCTTGGGCTGGATGTGATGGCCGTAGAGGATGGCCGGGACCCGACCGGCGGCACGCCGGTGCTTGACTTGGTTGCGCCCCACGGCTTCGCGGGGGTATGCCTTCAAAGGTAACGGTTTCATGCCGTGTTCGTTTCCAGCAGGGGCCCGGACCGGCCCGGTTCAGGGCAGGCGCTGTCCCCCCAATTCAAACAGCGAGGTGACCGAGGAATTCAGGTGAATCCGCCGGATCGCCTCGCCCAACAAACCCGCCACACTGAGCGTGGTGATGTTGACCCCTTCGATTTCGGGGCGCAACACCGTATCAGTCGTGATCAGCTCGTCAATCACAGAATTGCGGAGCCGCTCGATGCCCAGGTCGTTGAGCACCGCGTGCGAGACACAGGCCAGCACTTGTTTGGCGCCGTGCTTCTTGAGCAGTCGCGCCGCGGCGGTCAGCGTGCCGGCCGTCTCGGTCAGATCGTCCACCATCAGGATGTTCTTCCCCTCGACCTCTCCGATGACGTTCATGGCCTCGACCTCGGTGGCGTTTTTCCGGCTCTTGGCCACGATGGCCAGACCGGCCCCCAACATCTGGGAATAGGCATGAGCCATTTTCAGGCCGCCAACGTCCGGACTCACCACCACCAGGTTGGGAATCTCCTTCCGCTTCAGGTAATCGTAAATGACCGGCGCGGCGTAAAGATGGTCCACCGGAATGTCGAAGAAGCCCTGGATCTGCTGGGCGTGCAGATCCATGGTGAGGACGCGGTTGGCGCCCGCCGCCACCAGCAGGTTGGCCACCAGCTTGGCCGTGATGGGCACCCGGGGCTGGTCCTTCCGGTCCTGCCGGGCGTAGCCGTAGAAGGGCAGCACGGCCGTGATCCGCTTGGCGCTGGCCCGCCGCAGCGCATCCATCATGATGAACAGCTCCATCAGATGCTGGTTGCTCGGCGGACTGGTGGGCTGGATCACAAACACGTCCGCCCCCCGCACGTTTTCCTCGATCTTGACGAAGGTCTCGCCGTCCGGGAACGAGGAGACCGTGCACTTGCCAAGTTCGATGCCGATGTACTCGCAAATCTTGCGGGCCAACGGCGGATTGGAATTGCCGCTGAAAATCTTCACGCCGTCCTCAGGAAAAACAAAGGCTCAACCGCCGCCAGCCGAGGGAGCCCGCGCAGCGGTCGAACCGGTGCTGCGCGGCCGCAGCCTAGCAATCCGCCCCGGCCGCGCAAGCCGAAAGTCGGCCACCGCAGGCCGCCCATTCGCCGAGGGCCGCGCCACCCACCCGGGCTTGCGCCCGAGCCCTTCGCGGCCGTAGTCTGCGGCTTCCCGACCATCGATCACCAACGCGCCAACCACCATGAGGCCGTCACCCTGCATCCCATCCACCCAAACCCGCCTCCTCCCGTCCCGGATCATCCCCTGCCTGCTCTTGCTCCTCGGCCCGGCCGCGGGGCGAATCGCGGCGGCCGAGGAAACCCCAGCGTCCGGCCCCGCCACCATCGAGCACACCGTCGTTTACGAGAGCGGCCGCGAGGGCTACCACACCTTCCGCATCCCGTCGGTCATTGTCACCCCGACCGGGGACCTGCTGGCTTTTGCCGAGGGGCGCAAGAGCGGGCGCGGCGACGCGGGCGACATCGATCTGGTGGTCAAACGCAGCTCCGAC
>RFJD01000245.1 GCA_003695015.1 Verrucomicrobiota bacterium
AGGGTTCCGGCGGCATCGGCGGCGCGGATCGCCTCCGGGGTCACCAGACCGGCCTCATGGAGCTGAAAGGCATAGAGCATCGAGGCCGAAAGCCACGCCATGAAATGGCCCACGTACATCCCGGCGGCCGAGGCCAGCCCGTACCATGATTTGCGCGCATACCGCAGCACCGTGAGGTCCGCCATGCCGATGTGCATCGCCATGTTGCAGAACCAAGCGAAGAACATGACATGCCAGAAGGTGAACTTCACCCGGCCCGGCAAGGGATCGCCGCCGCGCCAGATGGCCGTCGAAGCCAGCTCCCAGAGGTCGCCCAACGAATGGATGCTCCGGCCGGTGCTGTCGATGAACTGCCGCAACGCCACCAACCCGAAGGCCACGAAGACCAGGATCATCCACGGGGCGGCGATGTTGGCCACCCGGGAAACCATGTTGTAGCCGTAGGCGGCCACGAGGCTGATCACCACGCCCACGGCCAGCACGGCCAGCACCCAACCCACGCTGTTGGGATAGACGTCGTTGAGGGCGGGCATGGGGAACTTGAGCCACACCCCGAGCGCCGTGGCCGAGACGGTGACCATGGCCCCGGCCAGGAAGCAGAACATCACGCCGTTGGCGAGGTTGTAGAGGGTGACCAGACGCCGGCCGCAGATCTTCTCGAGCTGGTAGTAGAGCGTCAGCCGGGCCCGGGTGGCGATCGGGGCGGTGAGAAACGTCCAGCTCAGCACCGCCAGCAGATTCCCCACCAGCAGCCCCACCACCACGTCGAACGCGCTCACCCCGGCCGCCACGAACAGCGGCCCGATCATCAGCTCCGTGCCGGCGCAGTGCTCGCCGGCGTACATGCCCACGAAACTGCCCAAGCCCTTGAGCGCCTGGGGGGGCACCGGTTCTCGCTCGTATTCGTTGACCGGATCGGTCGCGCCGCTGGTTGCTCGTTCTGCCGCGTCCATGGCCGTGATCGTTCGCCGCCCGTCGATGGCTGTCGTCGGGTGCGGGCGCGCGGGAACTTTCCGAAGCGATCCCCTTCCCCGGCAAGCAAATAAGCAGGCCGCCCCTTCCCCACACCACCCCGCGCAAAGGGCTGGCCGCGGCGGCCGGGTGTCCCTTTCAATCGCCCCATGCTGTTGACCGGCGGCCTGCACCTGGCCTATTGCACCAACATCCATCCCGGCGAAACGTGGCCGGAAACCTTGGCGAACCTCGAACGCCACACGCTGGCCGTGCGCGAACGGGTGTGCCCCGGCGCCCCGTACGCCATCGGTCTGCGCTTGGGCGCCCGGGCGCTGGCGGAACTCGAAACCCCGCCCGCCCGCGACACCTTCCGCCGCTGGCTGGAGCGCCACCGCTGCTACGTCTTCACCCTCAACGGCTTCCCGTACGGCGCCTTTCATGGAACCCGCGTCAAGGAGCAGGTCTATGCCCCGGACTGGACCACGGACGAACGGCTCGCCTACACCTGCCGGTTGTTCGATCTGCTGGTGGACTGGCTGCCGCCGGGGGTGAGCGGCAGCGTCAGCACCGTCCCCGGTTCGTTCAAGACCTTCATCCGCCGGCCGGCCCAAGTCCGGGCCATGCAGGAACGGCTGTGGCGTTGCGTGGATCATTTGGCCGCCCTCTCGGAAAGAACCGGCCGGGATCTGCACTTGGGGCTCGAACCCGAGCCACTCTGTTTCTTGGAAACCACGGCCGAAGTCGTCCGTTTCTTCGAAGAACTCGCCGCCCTGCGCCCCGACGACGACCGCTGGCGGAGGCATTTGGGTGTCAACTACGACACCTGCCACCTGGCCGTCGAATTCGAATCCGCCCCCGAAGGACTGGAGCGCCTCCGCGCCGCCGGGATCCGGCTCAGCAAGCTGCACCTCAGCTCGGCCCTCAAAACCCCGGCCACCCCGGCGGCCTTGGAACGGCTGGCCGGGTTCCAAGACCCGGTCTATTTCCACCAAGTCGTCGCCCGCGATGCCTCCGGGCGATTGCAGCGTTTCGCCGACCTGCCGGATGCCCTCGCTGATCCAGCCGCCCGCGAAGCCGCCGAGTGGCGGATCCATTACCACGTTCCGTTGCACGCCGCCTTGGAGCCGCCGTTCCAAACCACCGCCGATCATCTCCTGGCCACGCTGGATTACCTGCGCCAGCACCCCGGGCTCTGTGACCATCTCGAAATGGAAACCTACACCTGGTCGGTCCTGCCCCCGGCGCTCCGCCAACGCGACGTCGTGGACCAACTGGTTCACGAATACCGCTGGACCCTCGAAGCCCTGGCCCAACGGGGCTGGCGTCCGTCGCCGGAAGGGCCGGTTCTCCGGCGTTGAGTCGCCCGCCGCTTCCGCTACCCTCGACCCCGGCCATGGCAACGTACACGCTCATCCGCCACCTGCTCGCCAGCGACCAACCCCGCCCCGAGGTGCTGGTCCGCGGCTGGGTCCGGACCCGGCGCGACCTCAAGGGATGCTCCTTCCTGGCGGTCAACGACGGTTCCTGCCTGAGCCACCTGCAGGTCGTCCTCGATCACCAAGCCCCCGGGTGCGCCGGTTGGAACCAAATGAGCACCGGTTCGTCGGTCGAAATCGCCGGCGACCTGGTCGAATCCCCCGCCCCGGGCCAACGCTGGGAACTCCAGGCCCGCCAAGCCCGCCTCGTCGGCCCGGCCGGCCCCGACTATCCGCTCCAGAAAAAAGGCCATTCCCTCGAGTTCCTCCGCGAAATCGCCCACCTCCGCCCGCGCACCAACCTCTTCGGGGCCGTCTTCCGCACCCGCAGCCGTCTCGCCCATGCCGTCCACCGGTTCTTCCAAGAACGGGACTTCATCTACGTCCACACCCCCATCATCACCACCAGCGATTGCGAGGGCGCCGGGGAGTTGTTCCGCGTGACGACCCTGCGGGGGGACATCGACGCCCGGCCCGGCGAGGACTTTTTCGGCAAACCGGCCTACCTGACCGTCAGCGGCCAGCTCGAGGCCGAAGCCTTCGCCTGCGCCCTCACCCGCGTGTACACCTTCGGCCCCACCTTCCGGGCGGAGAACTCGAACACTTCCCGCCATGCCGCCGAGTTCTGGATGATCGAGCCGGAGATGGCCTTCTGCGATCTGGAGGGCGACATGGCCCTGGCCGAGGCGTTCGTCAAAGCGCTCGCCCGCGCCATGCGCGAGGAATGCGCCGAGGACCTCGACTTCTTCGAGCGATTCATCGACCGCGACGTCAAGGCCCGCCTGGACTTCGTCATCGAACGCCCCTTCCAACGCCTGCCCTACGCCGAGGCCATCGAAATCCTGCAACGCTCCGGCCGGCGGTTCGAACACCCGGTCGAGTACGGCCGGAACCTCCAATCCGAGCATGAACGGCACCTCACCGAGCAGCATTTCAAAGCCCCGGTGACCGTCTTCAACTACCCCCGGGAGATCAAACCCTTCTACATGCGGCTCAACGACGACGGGCGCACCGTGGCGGCCATGGACGTGCTGGTGCCCGGCATCGGGGAAATCATCGGCGGCTCCCAGCGCGAGGAACGGCTCGACCAACTCCAAGCCAACCTCCGCGCCCAGGGGCTGAAGGAAGAAGATTACTGGTGGTACGTGGACCTGCGACGGTTCGGCTCGGTGCCCCACGCCGGCTTTGGCCTGGGCTTCGAGCGGCTTTTGATGTTCCTGACCGGCGTGGGCAACATCCGGGACGTCATCCCCTTCGCCCGGACCCCGGGCAACGCCGAGTTCTGAGCACGCTCGAAGCCGCCGGCCCCAACCGCCGTCCCCCCTCCGCAGCTCGGCAATCTTCCGGCCGCGACTAAGCGGTATCCGCGCCCTCTTGGACTCCGGCGGCGGAGTTCTTCCCGCCGCGCTCCCGCCGCGGCCGCAACCGGAACCAGGCAAACAACGCCCCCGAGCCAAAGCCCAGCACCGCGGTCACCAACAACAGAATGGACTGCGGCATCTCCACCCGGGCCCACAACAGGCGCGTCGTGACGGTGTCGCGGTTTTGCACCATCAGGATCACCAACACCGCCACCAGAACGAAAGCGCCGACGATTCGAAGCCGATTCATCGGCTCCGACTCTACCAGCCGCCCGGCGGAAGTGTCGAGGGAGGGAACAGCCTGTCCGCGGTCCCCGGCGGGTGTCCGTTCATTTCCGGTGACAGGTCAGGCACAGGGCGCTGCCCCGGTTGCTCATCACCAGCAGGTGCGGCTGGTTGGAACTGTTGTGGACGTCGTGGCAGGAGGTGCACTCCAACCGCCCCTGCCGCAGGAGGTCCTGGGCGATCGTCCGGCCCAGACCCGAGGGCGTCGAGGAAGGCGGATGCAAACCGCCGTCCTCCTGTGCCAGGTTGTCGTCGAAAACAAACCCCACGGGGTGATCGTCGCTCAGGTCGCTGCCCAAACGGCCTGCCGCTCCGATCATCTCGTTTCCCGTCCGCCCCCCGAAGCTGTCCAAGGCCACGGTGCCGTCGTGACAGCTCAAGCACAGGCGCGTCACCCCCGCCGGCTGTTCCAAGGTGGCATTGAGGGTCGGACTCGCATAAAGCCGGAAACTGGCCCCCGTCAGCTCGTGATTCCACAACGGCGCCTCCGACTCATCCTGAAGGGCTCCGTGGGGCGTGTGACAAACCACGCACGGATCGCCCCCGCTCCATGCCTCCCCGGAAAAGTCGTGGGCCGAGCCGGCCAATTCCGCACGGCCGGCCGGCCCGGCCCCCATCGAAACCACCAACAACAACCATGCAAGATGCAGCCCAACGCTTTGGCTTCCCTGCGTCTTCCCGTTCCAATTCATCGTCACTCCCCTTTCTCAGGCAACCAGTGTCGGCTCCCTGTGGGGACGGACCCGCGGTCCGCCCCCACCCTCTCGGTTCCGCACCCGCAGAGAAGTTTCTCAAGGCAACCAGTGTCCGCCCGCCGGCACCCGCCTCAACAGGACACTCCGGACGCCGTCCATTCCGGGGGCGCCGCCCGCCACCAGCGGGCCGCGAGTCTGCCCTTGCGGGACACCCCGCCGGCCGGCCCGGCCGGAGCATCACCGGGAACGGAGCTCCTCATCGCGCCCAATCCCTGCCTCCGGAGCGCCACGACCACCAAGGACGTGCTGCTCCCGGCCGAGCAACCCGCCGGCGGTGCGCCCCAAGGCCGATTCGGCCGCTCCTCCCTGCGCCGTTCCCGGAAAGCTCCTCCGGCCCCGACACAAGAAGCACCCCAGATGGAGGTTCCCTCCCGATCCCAACGCCCCGGCAACCCGGAGGGACGGGCGCCGTCGCGGGCAGGCGGGCAGGTTGGAACCTTCTCTCGCATGCTGCTTTTACATGTACGACACCGAGCAGTGCGGTCAAGAGAAAAATTTGCGTTTCTCGTTGATGCCGAACGACTTGCACAGGATGAATCAGTCCTTTTTACATCCTGGTTCCCACGGCTGTAGCGGACGTGCCGGTCGATAGGTTGCCTTTTCTTGACCGGCAGGTAAGGAGGGTCGAACACCAGATTCGGAGCGCCACCAGCAATCCCGATCGGCCGCAAGGCCGTCCATGCCCGCCACTTGCCATCCCGGACCGAAGCCTGGCGACGCCATGCTCCCCGGCAGCCGGACAACCGCGTCAAGAGCGACAAACCGACCCCTTGGTCGGCAAACGTGAGAAAAACGGGCAGAAACGGAGGAACCGGCGGTCCACTTAACGCCACCCACGTCGGGCGGCCAGGGCGCCATGAGCCCGCCGAACCCGAAAAAAACTTCAACGGGTGCGGTCTCTCACGGCTTTCCCGCCGCCCCCGGCCGGCAGCCAACCGTCACCCTGCCCCACCCAAACTGCCGGGGGTCATTGGCCGCGGGCCGCGCGCAATGCCTCCATGAAACGCCGGGCGCGCTGGGTGAGTTCATCCCAAGCCCGGCGCGCCACGATGTCCTTGGAAACCAGGCAGGAACCGGCGCCCACCGCCACACACCCGGCCTGGATGAACGAGGCGAGCGTCTCGTGGTTGACGCCGCCGGTGGGGACGATGCGCAGATGCGGCAACGGGGCCAGAAGCGCCTTGATGTAGGCCGGCCCCAGGGTGTCCGCCGGGAACAGCTTGATGAAATCCGCGCCCGCCTCATGGGCCAGTTGCGCCTCGGTGGGCGTGTAGCAACCGAGCATCACCGGGCAACCCCGATCGTGGGCGACCCGCACCAGGCTCGGCCGGCAAATGGGACTGATCACGTAACAGGCCCCGGCATCCAAGGCGCGTTGGGCATCGGAGTCGTTCAGCACCGTGCCGACTCCGATGAGGGCTTCGGGGCCCAATTCCGCCCTCAGGGCTTGAATGGCCTCGCAGGCGCCCGGGGTGGTCAGCGTGACCTCCACCGCCTGCACGCCCCCGGCGAGCAACGCCCGGGCGGCGGGAATCACCGGGTCGGGCGAGGAGGTTCGGATGATGGCAACAACACCGGCTTCGATGAGCCGGTCCACGATTTGCTGACGGTTCGACATGGTTGGCGAAAAGGTTGCGGCGAATCCATCCCCTCAGAGGCGATCCACCAAGTCCTGCAGGGCCTGCTCCTGTTCGGCGATCGAGCGGACCAATTGGAACTGGGTCCGGCAGCGGGCCAGGTTGTGGTCCGGCCGGTGCACGCGGAAGTAGATGTCCCCCTGCAAATAGTCGGTCAGGAAACGAATGCCGATGGTGTAGGTCATCAGTTTGCCGGCGAAAGCCAGGTGGCTCTTCTCCTCCGGCGTGAGGAAATCGCGGGTGGCCTCCAGATAACCCCGCGCCAACGCTTCGAACAACGGCATCCGCACGTAAACCCTCGAAAGGTCCGGCTCGTCCTCCATGGTCGGGCTGGTCGTCGTGCGGACCAAATCCCCGAAATCGTAATGGACCAACCCGGGCATGACGGTGTCCAGATCCACCACGCACATGGCCCGGCCGGTCTCCCAATCGAGCATCACGTTGTTGAACTTGGTGTCGTTGTGCGTGATGCGCTCGGGGATGCGCCCCTCGGCATGGGCCTTGCGCAGCGTGTCGATCCAAGGCTCCTGGGCCAGGGCGAATTCGATCTCCGGCTTCGCCTTGCGGACACGATCCTCCCGGTCCTCCTCGATGGCCTGCTTGAGCGCTTCGAACCGTTTCCGGGTGTTGTGAAAATCGGGAATGGTCTCGTGGAGCCGTTCGCCGGGCAGGTCGGCCAGCAAACTCTGAAACTCACCAAACGCCCGGCCGGCTTCGTAGGCTTGTTCGGGCGACTGAACCGACTCGAAGGACTGCACCCGCTCGACGCAAACGAACGTCCGCCAGTAGTTGCCGTCCTCGTCCACGTAGTACGGCATGCCGTCGTGGGTCGGCACCACGGTCAACGCCCGGCGGGTGACCTGGCGGGCGCCGCGTTCCCGCAGCTTGGTCTGCAAATGCCGGGTCACCCGCATGACGTTCTCCATCACCTGCACCGGGTTCTTGAAGACGCCCTTGTTGATCTTCTGGTGGATGTAGCGGACCAGCACCCCGCCCTGGTCGTAGGTGGCGGTGTAGGTCTCGTTGATGTGGCCGATCTTGCACAACTCCGCATGCAGGATCTGGCCGTAGATCCGGAACTGCTGCGAGATGTGCTGGAGATGTTCCTGTTCGTAAAGCGGCATGGCTCGGGACAACCGCCGTTCCCGGTTCCCCCGGGGCCTCACGGCGACGCCCGATGAAACCGGCCGGCCCTTGCCGGAAACAAGTCCTTTTTGCATGGCGGGCCCCTTCGGTCCCGTCGCGTCGGGCAGCCCGCGCCCCGCCGCAGGTGACAAACCGGCCGGGCCATGCTACAACCGGCGCCACGAACATCGGAGACAACGAACACACCATGGAAACGCACACCACCCAGGAGCCCGCGACCCTCAAGACCCTCCCCGGCGACGAGGTCCGCCAGTTGATGTGGCGTTACGCCGACCGGTTCGACCTGCAGATGCTCCAACAGGCGGCCCGGTCGGTGGCCCGCGGCCCGGTCGCCCGGTTGGTGGCCGAGGGCGGCCGCAACTCGCACGAATGGACGCCCCAAAAAGCGGCCCTGCTCCGCGCCTTCGACGAAAGCGGCATCACCGCGGCTTTTCTGGATCCCGAACACGGCGGCTACATCGAGGGCCCGAAAAACCTGGCTCTCGCCCTGATCGCCTTCGAGCTGGCCTGGGTGGATGCCGGCGCCGCCACCTGCAGCCTCGCGGGCAATCTCGGCCTGGCCCCCATCCACGAACGCGGCACCCCGGAGCAACGCCGCCACTACATGAGCCTCGCCGCCCCCGTCCAGCCCGGCGAGGACCGCAAGCAAATCCGGGCCGCCTTCGCCCTCACCGAGCCGATCCCCTTCGTCGGCGTCGAAACCGGCATCCTCGGCGGCAAGGTCCGGGTGGCCGAGTGGCCGGAAGGCGGCGAACCCATCCTGCACGTCGAAAAACGCGGCCGGTTCATCACCAACATGGGCTTCGCCAATGTGGTCACCGCGGCGGTCGAATCTGACGACGACCGCATCAAGGGCACCTGCATGGTGATCCTGGAGGAAACCGACGAGGGCGTCTGGGACCGCGGCGTGCCCACTCGCAAGCTGGTTCACCAACTCTCCTCGACGCGCGACCCGGTGTTCAGCCTCCGCGTCCCGGCCGGCCGCATCGTCGGTGGCTACACGGTCAAGGACGGCGTCATCGTCCCCCGTTACTCGCATAGCGAGATCATCGAGGCGGTCTTCCGGCGAACCCGCGTCACCGTGGGGTTGATGACCGCCGCCAAGCTCCTCTCCGCCGTCGAGCCGGTCATCATGTACCAACGCCGGCGGTTCCGCGGCGGCGAAGGCGGCCCCGGCACGCCCCGTTACGAACTCGGCCTCCAGCAGAAGGAGGACGTTCTGCACCGGCTGGTGGACGTCTGGGCCACCGGCGAAGCGAGCGCCTCCCTCGGCTTCGCCGCCGCCCGGCTCTTCGATGAACTCGACCCGCTGGAACGCGAAAAGGATGCCTTGCTCGATCAACAGGGCCTGACCGGACGCGCCGCCTTCCGCGCCCTGGCCAAGGCACAAAAGGCCGCCCTCGAACTGCTGGAGCTGCGGGATCGGGAGGACGCGGAAGCCGCCGCCCGCCGGGCCGAACTCGAGTCCGACACCTTGGTGCGGTTTGTCCTGCTGGATTCGGTGGCCAACGTCCTCTGCCCCGCCTGCAAACTTTGGAACACCGGTCACGGCGCCAACATGATGCGCGAGGCCGTCAGCCTCATGGGCGGCTACGGCGTCACCGAGGATTGCCCCGGCTTCCTCGGCCAGAAGTGGATGGACGCCCAGCTCGAAGCCACCTACGAAGGCCCCGAGGCCGTCCAGCGCCTCCAGCTCTCCGTCACCATGACCAATCCGGTCTTCCTCGCCCAGTTCGACCGCTGGATCGCCGACATGCGCGCCCTCGCCGCCGAACGCCCCGGCACCGGCGCCTGCACCCTCGCCACCGCCATGGAACTCTGGCGCTGGACCCTCCAACACGTTCAGGAAGCCCGCGATGCCGACGGCAACAAGCTCTATCACAAGGCCCGCCAAGGGGTCACCTTCCCGCTCGCCGACGCCCTCTGTTGGTTGCTGGCTGCCCGGCAGTTCATCCTCGACGTCGTGGAGCTGGACGAAAAAGGCGACCAAAACCCCGCCGTCGCCGATGTCCGCGCCGGCACCGTTGCCTTCTTGACCGACCTCTGCCACGTGCAGTGCGCCCGTGCCGCCGGCGAGGTCGGCCGCCTGTGCGCCGAACTGGTTTTCGGCTACCATGCCCATCCGGCATGGTCCGAGGAAACCTGCCGTGCCTGCTACCACCAGGAAGACCTGGACCAACTCGAAAGCGTCATTCCCGGCATCGCGGACACGACCGAGGCCCGCGAACCGGTCGCACCCGCCGGGCTGCCGCATCCGCTCCGTGCGGGCCCTTGCGTGAGTTTCGACGGCTACGCCGGGTTCGTCAGGTTGCGCACCCGTCTGGACGCCTGCCTCACCGGCGCCCGCCTGGCCAAGGACCGCGCCGCCCGCGCCCTCACCACTGTCATGGTCCCCGAAGCGCTGGATTACCCGGTCTGAGGATCGATGCCATGAAAACCGGCCGTCGCGCCAAGCCCGTGCGCCCGGTGTTGGGCCTGTTGGCGATCCTGCTGCCGGCCCTCTTGGCGGCCCAACGCCAGGGGTTTGCCGCACCGCTTGAACCACCGGCGCTTCCGGACCCGCAGGCCGTCCGGCAAGCGCTGGACCATTTGGCCGTCACCTACGAGACGCGGTTTCCCCAAGCCCCCGCGTTGCGGCAGCGATGGGAGCAGCTCAGGGAACGGACACCCGCCGACGAGCCGTGGCCCGAGGAACTTCAAGCCGCCTGGCGCCGGCTCCAACGCGACGTCCTGACCGCCCACCCGCAACTCCGCTCCCATCCCCTCCTCTACGTGGTCCGCCGCCAATACACCCCGGACCACCACAACACCGCCACCTTCTTCCCCGCCGCGCCCGGCGAGTACAACAACGGCCGGTTCACCCCGGGCGCCGCGTTGAAGGTGATCGACCTGACGACCGGCGCGGTCCGGACCTTGCTCGCCACCGAGACCGGCGTCATCCGCGACCCGGAGGTCGATTTCGACGGCCGTCGCATCGTCTTCTCCATGCGGCGCGACGCGGCCGACAGTTATCACATCTACGAAATCCAAGCCGATGGCCGCGGGCTGAGGCAACTGACCTTCGCCCCGGGGGCGGACGACCTGGATCCCTGCCCCCTGCCGGACGGCTCGATCGTCTTCGCCTCCACCCGCGAGCCGAAGTATTGCGGCTGCAACCGCCACATCATGGCCAACCTCTTCCGCATGGAGGCCGACGGCGCCAACATCCACCAAATCGGCCACAGCACCCTCTTCGAAGGCCACCCGGTCCTCCTGCCCGACGGCCGCATCCTCTACGACCGCTGGGAATACGTGGACCGCAATTTCGGCGACGCCCAGGCACTCTGGACCTGCAATCCCGACGGCACCGCCCACGCCCTCTTCTGGGGCAACAACACCGCCTCGCCCGGCGCCGTGATCGACGCCCGCGTCCTTCCCGGCTCCGGCGAAATCCTCTGCGTCTTCAGCTCGTGCCATGACCGACCTTGGGGAGCGTTGGCCCTCCTCGATCGTCGCCTCGGTCTCGACGGCCGCCCACCGGTCGTTCGCACCTGGCCCGCCGACGCCATCGATCTGGTCGATGCCTCCGGCTGGCAGCAATTCGACCGCTTCAAGCAAGTCCGCCTGAAATACGAGGATCCCTGGCCGCTGGATGACGCCTTTTTCCTTTGCGCCCGGATGACCGGTCGGGGCGAGGAAACCGGCCTTTATCTCGTGGACCGGTTTGGCAACGAAACCCTCCTCCATCGCGAATCCCCCGGCTGTTTCGACCCCATGCCGCTGGCGCCCCGTCCCCGACCGCCAACCCTTCCCACCCGGCGGAACTACGCCAACCAAGAAGGCTACTTCTACGTACTGGACGTTTACCAAGGCACGCACATGCAGGGCGTCGAACGCGGCGCGGTCCGTTGGCTTCGCGTCGTCGAGGTCCCCGAGAAACGCGCATGGACCCATCCCGCGTGGGTCGGCCAAGGCCAGGAAGCCCCCGCCATGAACTGGCACGACTTCAACAACAAACGCATCCTGGGCACCGTGCCGGTCGAGCCCGACGGCTCCGCCTACTTCGCCGTCCCCGCCGAACGGTTCGTCTATTTCCAGCTCCTCGACGAACGCGGCATGATGATCCAATCCATGCGCAGCGGCGCCATCGTCCAGTCGGGCGAATACGCCGGCTGCGTCGGCTGTCACGAGGACCGGCGCACCGCACCGGACTTCCGCCTGCCCAACCGCCCCCTCGCCCTGCGCCGCCCGCCCAGCCGTCTGGAGGGCTGGCACGGCCCGCCCCGGTTGTTCAACTACCTCACCGAGGTGCAGCCGGTGTTCGACCGCCATTGCGTGCGTTGTCACGACTTCGGCAAGCCCGCCGGGGACAAGCTCAACCTCGCCGCCGACCGCAACCTCGTCTTCAACGTCTCCTACAACGAGCTGTGGCGAAAAGGCTTCATCCGCACGATCGGTGCCGGCCCCGCCGACATCCAGCCCGCCCTTTCCTGGGGTTCCCACGCCAGCCGCCTCATCCAAGTCCTCTTGGCGGGTCACTACGACGTGGCTCTGCCTCCCGAGGATTTTGATCGCCTCGTCACGTGGATCGACATCAACGCCCCCTACTACCCGCGCTATGAAAGCGCCCATCCCGCCAATCTCGCCGGCCGCTCGCCTTTGAACGACCGCCAACTGGCCCGCCTCGAGGAGCTCACCGGCGTGCCCTTGCGCAAACTCGCCGACCACCGGCGCAATCGCGGGCCTCAAGTCTGCTTCGACCGCCCCGAACTCAGCCCTTGTCTGGCCTCCTTGCCGCCCGACAGCCCCGCCTACCGCGAGGCCCTCGCCATCATCCGAGCCGGCCGGCGTGAGCTGCAGTCGCGACCGGAAGCCGATCACCCCGCCTTCGTCGCCTGCTCCGTCGATCAATGGCGCAACGAGAAATACGAACGCAGCCGCGAACTCGAGCGCCTCCGCCGCCGCGCTCTGGCCGAAGGCCAACGCACCTACGAATTCGACGCCCTCCCCGCTCGGCCCTCCCCGCCTCCCGGCGAGACCGATCATCGCGGGCGCTGAGACTCCGGAGTACCGCCTTCATCCCCCCACCGCCGACCGGGTTTCAACCTCCCGCGGCCACCGTCGCCGCGTGGGAACCTCGCGTTCGCCGAACGGCCGGCGCCAATCCCGGCTGATTCGGCAGGCCCGCGCTGCTTCCCTTCACCTGGTCCTCCGACTTGTCTCCGTCCACCTGTCCCTTTACCCTGCCGGCCATGACGTCTTCCTCTGCTTTGACCAGGTTGTGGGTGTGGACCGCCGGCCTCACCCTCGTGGCGGGCATCGCCGCCGCCGAACTGTCCCCCAATCCCGTCCCCGGCCTCCGGACTCCGCGATCCCTCTTCCCCCGGGCCCAATGGGACCCCGCCATTCCGTCGCCGGAATCCATCCTCGGCTTCCCGGTGGCCCGGCGCGCCGCCACCCCGGACCAAATCACCGCCTGCCTCGAAGCTTGGGCCGCCACCGCCACCAACCGTTGCCGCCTCATCCGCTACGCCACCTCCCACGAAGGCCGGCCCCTCCACTACCTCATCATTACCTCGCCCGAAAACCTCGCCCGCCTCGATGCGATCCAAAAAGATCTCCAGCGGCTCGGCGATCCCCGCGCCACGCCGCCCGAGCAAGCCGATCGCCTCATCGAGACCCTCCCGGCCGTCGCCTGGTTCGGGGCCACCATCCATGGCGACGAAACCGAAGGTTCCGACGCCGCCCTTGCCCTGGCTCACTACCTCATCGCCTCCAACGACGACCACGCTGCCCGCCTCCGCCACGAATTGGTCATCATCATCGACCCCCTCATGAACCCCGACGGCCGCAACCGGTTCCTCAAAATGATCGCCGAACACCGCGGCGCTTCCCCCAACGTGGACGACCAATCCCTTCTCCACACCGGCTACTGGCCCCGCGGCCGGGGCAACCACTACCTCTTCGACCTGAACCGCGACGCCATCCTCGGCGTTCACCCCGAAACCCGCGGCCGCGTCCGAGCCATCGCCGCTTGGAACCCCGTCGTCCTCATCGATGCCCACGGCATGGGCCCCCAAGAAACCCACCTCTTCTCCCCGCCCCGCGAACCCATCAACCCCAACATCCCCTCCTCGCGCGAGCACTGGGGCGCCTTGTTCGCCCGCGACCAAGCCCGCGCCTTCGACCGCCACGGTCTCCTCTACTACAACGGCGAATGGCATGAGGAATGGTACCCCGGCTACACCGACGGCTACGCCTCCTACCGCGGCGCCATCGGCATCCTCTACGAACAAGCCCGCATCGCCGAGGACGGCGTCCGCCGCCCCGAAGGCCGCGTTCTCAGCTACACCGAATCCGTCCAACACCACGTCATCGGCGCCCTGGCCAACCTCACCACCACCGCCGATCATCGGGCCGAACTCCTCCGCAACTTCTACGAAGTCCGGCGCGAGGCCGTCTCCCCCGAAGGCCCCTACGCTAACCGCACCTTCGTCCTCCTGCCCCATCCGAACACCACCCGCCGCCGCGCCCTCCTGGACGTCCTCCAATGGCAGGGCTTCGAAATGCTCGAACTGCGGCAGGATTGGACCGTCCCGCAGGCCGTGGACCAACTCGGCCACACGCTCACCAACGCCGTCGTCCCCGCCGGCTCCATCCTCCTGCCCAACCGCCAGCCCCTCGCCCACCTCTTGGCCGCCATGCTCGAATTCGATCCCCGTTACAAAACCAACGTGCTCGCCGAGGAACGCCAGGAGCTTCTCCTCAAAGGCCGGTCCAAGATCTACGACACCACCGCATGGAACCTCACCATGTTCTACGGCCTGCCGGCATGGACCGTCCTTGCCGAACCTCCCCAAAACGCCCGCCCCTGGCGCCTGCCCCACCCGCCCGCCGGCCGACTCCGCAACCGTGGCCGCCCGGTCGCCTGGGTTTTCAACGGCGCCGACGACGCCTCCGTGACCGCCGCCGCCCGCCTCATGGAACGCGGCGTCCAAGTCCGCCTGGCCGACAAGCCCTTCACCCTCGACGGGAAGACTTTCCCCCGCGGATCGGTGGTCGTCGCCACCTTGGACAACCGGGACCGCCTCAAAGAGCTGCCCAAACTCCTCCAAACCACCGCGGCCGAAACCGGCCTCGACGCCTTCGCCCTCTCCACCGGCTTCGGCGAAGGGGATCTCCCCGACTTGGGCAGCGAACACTTCCGCCGCTTGGAGCGCCCCCGCATCGCCTTGGTCGGCCGCGAGGAAACCAGTCCCTATGACTTTGGCGCCATCTGGCACCTCCTCGACACCCGCCTCCGCATCCGGCACTCCCACCTCGACGGCTTGGCCGGGCGCGACCTCCGCCGCTACAACCTCATCATCCTCCCCGACGGTCGTCCCGAGCTCCCCGACACCCTCAAAGACTGGGTCCGCCAGGGCGGCACTCTCATCGCCATCGGCCGCTCCACCACCCGTCTCACCGCCAAGGACGCCGGCTGGAGTTCCGTCCGCCTCCTGCCCGACGTCCTCGACGATCTCGACGCCTACGAGCTGACCATCTTCCGCGAGTGGCTCGGCGCCCAAGCCGCCCTGCCCCCGACCGATCAAGTCTGGGCTCACACCCCCGCCCCCGAGCTTCCCACCCCGTGGAAAACCTTCGGCGGCAAACGCCCCGGCGCCGACGAACTCAAACGACTCGACCGCTGGCAATCCCTCTTCATGCCCCAAGGCGCCTTCATCGCCGCCCGCGTGGACACCAACCACTGGCTGACCGCCGGCTGCGATCCCTGGATGCCCATCCTCGTCGGCGGCCACCCCCTCCTCATGGCCAAAGACGGCGTCCAAGCCCCCGTCCGCTACGGCCTCTTCGAGCCGGCCCCGCCCCAGACCGCCGGCCAAACCGCCCCTGACGGCGACCAACAAGAAGCCGCGCCGGCCGTTCGCCGGATTGGTTGGGCCGCCCTGCCCCCCGGAACCCAACTCCGCCTCCGCCTCAGTGGCCTCCTCTGGCCCGAGGCCGCCCACCGGCTCGCCAACGCCGCCTGGTGCACCCGCGAACGGTTCGGTCGCGGCCAGATCATCCTCTTCGCCACACCGCCCGCCTTCCGCGGCACCGCCCGCGCCACCGACCGCATCCTCCTCAACGCCATCGTGTACGGCCCCGGCTGGACCACTCCCCCCATCCAACTCCCCCGGGAGTTCTGACCATCCCACCCGCGCCCCACACGAAACCCAAGCGGTGACGAAACCACCAAGCAGCGCGAGGTGGCCGCCCCCTGCCCGTCCAACTAACAACCAACAACCAACAACGACCAACAACCTCGGCCCCCATTTGCTCCCCGGCTTGGGAGCCGAACCAATCCCGGCCGAGCGAAAACCTCGCCTCCGACCTTCCAACTCCCACCCAACCCTTCGGCCGCTCCCAAGCACCCCGCATCATCACCACGCCCCTGCCCGCCCAACCAACAACCAACAACCAACAACGACAAACAGCCTCGGCC
>RFJD01000246.1 GCA_003695015.1 Verrucomicrobiota bacterium
GAAACGGTGAACGGGCGCCGAATCATGGCCAGCTTCCCGACCCATTCAAACCAGGCCGAGCCGCCACTGCGAGCCCCGCACGAAAAGGGGCCGTGGTGGGTGTGGCTGTTCCCCATCGCATGGACGTTGTTGGGAGTGCTGGTACTGGGGTCTTTCCAGCAGCTTCGCGAGCAGACGCGCAACCGGCTGGGGCTGGTGGCCACCCGCCAAGCCATCCGCCGCCAGTTCGCCCTCGAGCGGGTTTTCACCGAATCGGGTGGTTCGTATTCCCTGGCGCCGCGGTCGGACGAATCCGGTGACGGACGGGAAAATGGCCCGGCGCGAGAGGCCCCGAACGCGGCGGCCGTTCCCCGGCAGCCGATTCATCCTTCGGCCTTGGGAATGGTCCTGTCGGAGCTGACCCTGGCCAACCGGATGGTGGTCAGCCGTCTGGTGGGCGGGCCCGACGCGCCCGAGCCCTACCGGCCGGATGCTTGGGAGGCCGAGGGGTTGGCCCACCTCAAGGAGGGCAACAAGGAGTGGAGCGAGGCGGTGCCGGTCGGCGACGGCTGGCACTACCGGCTCATGCGTGGCTTGGTGGCCCGCCCCTCCTGTGCCCATTGCCACGAGGACCGGCAGTGGGCCGAGGGCGAACTGGTGGGCGCCATCAGTGTCGCTCTCGACCTGGAGCCGCTGGACCATCGGTTGCAGAACCAGGCGAGCGCCGAGCGGAACGTGGTCGCCTGGGTCTGGATGTTGGGCATGGCGGGCTATGGGGCGGGGATGTGGCATGCCTCGACCCGGCGGCGGCAGCGACTGGCTCTGTGGCGGCAGGCGGAGGGGGAGCGGGAGCGGTTCAAAGGGCTTTTCGAAACGGCGCCCATCTCGTTCTGGGAGGAGGATTTTTCCGAGGGCCGGCGTCGCTTGCAGGAACTGCAACGTTCCGGCGTGCGCCATTTGCGGGCCCACTTCGACGAGCACCCCGAGGTCCTCTTGGAGTTGACCCGGTTGCTGCGTGTCCGGGCGGTCAACCGCACCACCTTGGAAACCTTTGGCGCCAGGGATGAGGCGGAATTGGTGGCCTCGATGGCCCGCCATTTTGAAGGGCAGGGCGTGGAGGCTTTTCGGGAGATCGTGTTGGCGCTGGCGGCAGGCCGGAAGTGTGTCGAGCAGGAGGCGTCGATCCCGGTGCGAGGGGAGGAGCGGACCTTCCTGATGCGGGTGGCGCTGCTGCCGGGCGCCGAGGAGACGTGGGACCGGGTGTTGGTGGCGTTCCTGGACATCACCGAGCGCAAACGCGGCATCGAGGTGCTGGAAAGGCTGGCCACCAGTTACGCGCACTTGTCGGGGGCGGACTTTTTCCAAGCCATCTGCCGGCACGTGGTGGATGCCGCCGGCGTGGATGCGGCCTTCGTGGGGCGATTGCGGGAGGACGGGACGTCGGTCGAGGTGCTGGCTGGCTGGACTCCGGAGGGGCCCACGGAGCCGCTGAACTATGAGCTGCGCGGCACGCCCTGCGAGAATGTGATTGGGGGACGCTTGTGCGTGTATCCCGGGGAAGTCCAGAAGCACTTTCCCGAGGATCGGTTTCTGGTGGAGTGGGGCATCGAGGCCTATGTGGGATCGCCGGTTTTCGACAAGGCCGGGAAAGCAATCGGCTTGATGGTGGCCTTGAAACGCTCGCCTCTGGAGGAGCCGGAACGCGTCGAACGGCTGTTCCGCTTGTTCCTGGACCGGGTGTCCGCCGAGATGCAGCGCTGCGAGTACGAGGCGGCGTTGATCCGGCGGGCGGAGGAGCTGAAGCGGGTCAACGAGGAACTGGTCCGGTTCAACCGGGCCGCCGTGGGACGGGAGTTGCGCATGATCGAGCTGAAGCGCGAGGTCAACGAGCTGTGCCATTTGGCCGGGGTTCCGCCGCGATACGCCCTCGACAAGATCGAAAGCGAAGGGGCGGTCGCGGCCACCCGGGACGACGTGGCCAAGCTGGAGGAACCGTGAACCCGGAGGAGGCATCGGTCGCCGCCCGGTCGCATGCCGGGGTGGAATCGCTGGCCGTCGAGGTGGCGGCCTTGGTGGAGCGGCGCTCCTTGGGGGAGCTGCCGCCGCTGTTGGCGGCGGCGGTGCGCCGGCACACCGGCGTGCGGCGGGTCGTCCTGTGCGTCCGCCAAGCCGGCGGGCGTCAACCGTGGTGGGTGGCGGATCCGGCGCCGGAGATTCGCGCCGGCTGGACGCGGGACTTGGAGGCTTTGCTGGCTTCCGGCAAGGCGAACGGTTTCCACGCCGAGGCGGCCCGCCTGCCCGCGGATTCGCCCGAGCGGCGGCTCCTGGCCCGGGAGGGCAACAGCGGCCTGCTGATTCTGCCCTTGCGGCGGACCGGTCGTCTGGAAGGGCTGGCCTTGTTGTTCGGCGTGGACGGGGAGGCGGCCGCGCGGGAACTGGCCGCCGGCCTGAAGGCGCTGCTGCCGCAACTGGCGTGGGTCGTGGCCGAAGCCGCCTGCCGCGACCAGCTTCAGGCGATCGGGGAGACCAGCCCGCTGGAGCGTGCCTTGCGCCAGAGGGCCCGGGAACTCGAGCAGGCCAACGAGGAGCTCCGCCGGGCCCGGCTGGCCACCCTCAACATGATGGAGGATGCCCTGGCCGCCCAGGAGGGACTCGAGGAACTCAACGCCCGCTACCGCCGGGAAGTGGAGGAACGCCGTCGCATCGAGCAGGAGCTCCAAGCGCAGGTGGACCGGATGAACCAGCTCCTGGATACGACCATGGACGGCTACATCCTGGCCGACACCCAGGGACGCATCATCGACGTCAACCCGGCCTACTGCCAGATGATCGGCTGGTCCCGCCAGGAGCTGCTGCGGATGACCATCTTCGATGTCGAGGCGATGCTCACCCCACCGGAGATCGAGGAGAAGATCCGGGAGATGGTGAGCGCCGGGTCGGCCCGGTTCGAAACCCGCCACCGTCGCCGCGACGGTCGGGTGATCGATCTGGACGTCAGCATCACCATCATCCGACGCAAGCCCTCCGACTTGGTGGCGGCGTTCGTCCGGGACATCACGGCCACGCGGCGCACCCTCCGGGCCTTGGCCGAGTCGGAGGAGCGCTGGCGCCATCTCTTCGAACTGAGCGCCGTCGGCCGGGCGACGGTCTCCCTTCAGGGCCGTTTTCTCAAGGTCAACCGGACGTTCGCCGACATGCTCGGCTACGAGCGGGAGGAGTTGCTGCGCATGACGTGGATGCAGCTCACCCATCCGGAGGACCTGGAAGCCCTTTGGGGTTGCTTCCAGGCGATGCTGGCCGGAGCCATGCCCAGCCTGCGCCACGAGCACCGTCTCGTCCGCAAGGATGGCAGCACCTGCTGGGTGGATTTGAGCGTGGTTCTGATGCGCGATGCCGACGGCCGGCCCGCCTACGCGTCCGTGGACGTCGTCGATGTCACCGAGCGCCGCGAGGCGGCCGAGAGCATCCGTCGCGCGGCCGAGGAATGGGAGGTCACCTTCAACTCGACCCGCGACGCCATCCTGCTGGTGGACCGGGCCGGTCGCGTGCTCCGGGCCAACCGCGCGGCCGGGAGTTTGTTCGGGGTGAGCGGCGACGCCCTGACCGGCAGCAGCGGATGCGAGGTCTTGCATCCCGGCGGCCCGCACCCGGAGGGATGTCCCTTTGCCGGGCCGCTGCGCCGTTCCGAGAGCCGGAGCGTGACCTTGGGCTGGCGGGACCGGTGGCTGGAGATCACGACCTACCCGGTTTGGGACGATCAACGTCCCTGGCTGGGCGGCATCCATGTCATCCGGGATATCACCGAAAGCCGCCGCAACGAGGAGGAGCGGGAGCGGATGCGGGCCCAGCTCGAACAGGCCCAGAAACTCGAGGCCATCGGCCGGCTCGCCGGCGGCGTGGCCCACGA
>RFJD01000006.1 GCA_003695015.1 Verrucomicrobiota bacterium
CACCTCACCGCCGGTGTCGGCTATGCGTTCTCGGAGAAGTTCGAGTTGAACGTCGGCTACGTGCACGCCTTCGAGAAGAGCTTCTCGGAGACAAGCGCCGGCGGCGCCGCGCGGATCGAATCGAATCTGGAGGAAGACAGCGTCGAGCTGGGCTTCACCTGGCGGTTCTGACCCTGCATGCGGGGCGGCCGGGACGCGCTCCCGGCCGCCCTTCCCGGTTCTCATGACCTTTCTGCCTTCCCGCCTTGCCACGAGCGGCTTGGTTGGCCTGATGCTCTTTTGGCTGACCGGCTGCGCCACCACCTCCTCCCCGGCGCTGGTTCGTGTCGTCCATCCGGTGTTGAAACTGCCGGTCCCGAAGGATCCGGCCGAACGCGCCTATCTGGGATTGCCCGCCGAGGCCACGGATTTCTCACTCGCGGAGATTGACTGCGAGTTGCTCATCATCGATTGCTTCGACATGTACTGCCACTTCTGCCAGACCGGCGCGCCGAAGGTTCACCGGATTTACGAGCTGATCGAGGAGCGCGGACTGCGGCCCCGCATCCGGATGATCGGCTTCGGGGTGGGCAACACCCCTTTGGAAACGGAGCTGTTTCGGCGGAAGATGGCAGTGCCGTTCCCGGTCTTCAGCGACCGTTCCAACGCACTGGCCCGACAATTCGGGCCGGTGCGGCTGCCCTCCTTGATCGTCCTGCGCCGTCAGGCGTCGGGCTGGGCGATGCTGTGGCATCATGCCGGTATTCCGCACGATCCGGAGGCATTCCTGAACGAAGTGCTCGAACGCGCCCGCCAGCCGGTCGCCCACACCAATGCGGCCGCCTCGGGCGCCCCGCCGGCGGACTGTCTCGACGGGCTTTGTCCCGTACCCCTGCCGGCGATCGCCGAGCGTGAACGCGCCCCTCTGCTGCCTTGAAGCCATGAAACTCCCGCAACTTCTCCTGCTGGCGCTGGGTCTCGGCCTGACCGCCCCGCTGGCCGGCGCCGAACTCGATCCGGCCCTGATCTACCAGCCGGGCCATCTCAAGCCGATCGACAGCCGGCTCAAGGTTCGCATCGGCCAGCCGGCGCCGGACTTCACGTTGCCCGCGATCGACGGCCGCCGAATCCGCCTCAGCGATTTCCGCGGACGCAAGAACGTCGTGTTGTCCTTCGTGCCGGCGGCATTCACGCCGGTCTGCTCGGCCCAATGGCCGGGCTACAACCTGGCCTTGGACCTGTTCGAAGAACAGGATGCCGTCCTCCTCGGCATCACCACCGACAACCTCCCCACCCTGCACGCCTGGACCCGGCTCATGGGCGGGGTGCGGTTCCCCGTGCTTTCCGACTTCTGGCCGCACGGGGCGGTGGCCGACCGCTACGGCGTGCTCCGAAGCGACGGCACCGCCGAGCGGGCCCTGTTCGTCATCGACAAACAGGGGATCATCCGGTGGATCGACGTCCACGACATCAACCAGCGCCCGCCCTTGGACGACCTGCTCGCCGCCTTGGACCGGATCAACCGTCCGGCTCCCGCGAAACGCTGAGCCGCGGGCCGTTGTCGGCCAGCCCCGCCCGGCCTCCTCGGCAAACCCCTGAGCCGAGCCCGGGGCGTCATTGCCGCTTCCGCCACTCGACGTCGAACCGCAGCAAGTGCGGCCAAACGCCCCGCCGCGCGTTGCCGGGGTTCATGCACACCCCCCACGAAAGGCCGCCCGGTTGCTCGCGGACGTCCGCGAAATCCCCCGCCCGAAAGCCCCCCGGCGCCTTTGGATAATCCGCTCCCACCCGGCCCACGATCCGGAAGTGGACTCCGTCGGGCGCGAACTGCAGCGTCCGGCCGTCCGGCCCGTGCGCCGACAGCAGCGTCATGACGCCGCCCCGTTCAGGCCACACCAAGACCTCGTGACCGCCGCGGGTGAGCGGATTGGCCGGATGTTTGCGGAACGGTCCCTCCGGCCGCTCGGCGACGGCGACACCCATGCGCGTGTGAAGCGGTCCCTGCGCGCCGTACCGGCGCGAGCGCCCCTTGTAGTAGAGCCAATACCGGCCGTCCAAGACCACCAGGCACGCGTCGTCCACCCGATAACTGTCGAACGCCTCGGGATCCTCGGCCACGGTCAACACCGGCCCGGGATGCACCCGCCGGAAGGGGCCCTCCGGCGTGTCCGCCACCGCCACGCCGATGGCGGTGACATCCGTGGTCGAGTTGTTCTCGAACCGCCCCTCCGGATTGCCGGGCGTGGGCCGCACCCCGGTGTAAAACAGCCAGTAACGACCGGCCGCCTTCAGGATGTTGGGAGTGAACACGCTGTACGCATCCCAACTGCCCGCCTCACCGCGCCCCAGGGCCTCTCCCCTCTCCCGCCAGTGGCGTCCATCCTCCGAAGTGGCGTACCAGATGGTGGCGTTGTAGCCGCTGAACCCGTGGGAGGTTTTCGTGTACCAGACGTAATACCGCCCGCGCCAACGAATCACATCGCTCGGATCCCGGCGGGTCACGCCGGATTCCGCCTCCAAGCCCGCCAGCGGA